>JBBQRU010000097.1:0-21108 GCA_038214545.1 Cyanophyceae cyanobacterium
CAAGCTGAGTTTAATCGACTTGTGGCGCTCAATAGTCCGTTGGTGGAAATTAATGGCGAGTGGGTCGAGTTGCGATCGCCTGATATCAAAACAGCGCAAGCCTTTTTTGCCAGTCGTAAAGAAAAATTATCACTTTCTTTAGAAGATGCTTTGCGCCTAAGTACCGGCGACACCCAAGCGATTGAAAAGCTACCAGTAGTTAGCTTTGAGGCAACAGGTGCTTTGCAAGAATTAATTTCTACCTTGAGTGACAACCACGCGATCGCGCCTTTACCCACACCAAAAGACTTCCAAGGAGAATTACGCCCTTACCAACAACGCGGCGCAGCTTGGCTAGCCTTCCTCGAACGATGGGGTTTAGGTGCGTGTTTGGCGGACGATATGGGATTAGGAAAATGTGTATCTAAAGATACGCAAATATTGGTAAATGGCGTACCGCGCACAGCAGAGGAAATCTGGGAAACATATGCAGTTGAGACAAAATTTGACGGCGAGGGATACTGGACTGATCCCACCCAGCAATTACTAGTTAATTCCATCAATGAGGAAACTGGCAAAATTGTCCAATCTCCTATCCAAAGGCTATATCGGCAGCAAGTGTGTGAGAAGTTGCGAAAAGTGACACTGCAAGACGGTAGTAGCATTACTATTACCCGCCGCCATAAACTGCTGACAAATCAAGGCTGGACAAATCACTTTCAAGTCGGCGATTACGTTTGTGTGCCAGCTAAAATACCAGGGTTCTTTCATTCTCCCCAAAACCGCCCAGGAAAAAATTCCCAGACGGACTGTTATGCTCAGAATGAAATAGATCCAGGGTTCTTTCATTCTCCCCAAGACCGCCTAGGAATAAATTCCCAGGCTCATAGCAAAAGTCCATTAAAATGGACTGAAAACTTGATTGAGTCATCTTTAGATGACTTGAGCTATGAGCCTGGGAATTTATTCCCAGGCGGACTCATGGAGAAGGAAATAACCTCGGAAATCGCTCTGGCTAAAATACCGTGGCAAGGGCAAGCAGAAGACCCAGGCTTAGTAAAGTTTATTGCTATTAAAAGTATTGAGGATGTTGAATATGAAGGATGGGTGTATGACTTTGAAGTAAGTAAACATCACAATTTTGTGGCAAACAATATTATCTGCCATAACACCATTCAGTTCATTGCTTTTATGCTACATCTCAAAGAGCAAGAAGCTTTAGAAAAACCGACTTTGCTAGTTTGTCCAACTTCAGTATTAGGTAACTGGGAGCGGGAAGTCAAGAAATTTGGTCCAACTTTAAAAGTTACTGTGCATCACGGTGATAAACGTCCTAAAGGCAAAGCTTTTGTGGAAGCTGTGCAAAAACAGGATTTGGTTGTCACTAGTTATGCGCTGATTCAACGCGATTTAAAGTCTTTGCAGAGTCTACCTTGGCAAATGATCGTTTTGGATGAAGCACAAAATATTAAGAATTCGGAAGCGAAGCAATCTCAAGCAATCCGCCAAATAGAAGCAACATTTCGGATTGGATTAACGGGAACACCTGTAGAAAATAGATTGCAAGAATTGTGGTCGATTCTCGATTTTCTCAATCCAGGGTATTTGGGAACACGCTCATTTTTCCAACGGCGCTTTGCAATGCCAATTGAAAAATATGGAGATGTTGCATCCCTGACGCAGTTGCGATCGCTTGTCCAACCCTTCATCCTCCGCCGCTTAAAAACTGACCGCAGTATCATTCAAGACTTGCCAGAGAAGCAAGAAATGACTGTATTTTGCGGACTTTCCTCCGAACAAGCCACACTTTATCAACAAGTTGTCGAAGCATCCTTGGCGGAGATTGATTCCTCTGACGGATTACAACGTCGCGGGATGATTTTGGCTTTACTGGTCAAGCTCAAGCAAATCTGCAACCACCCAGCACAATATAATAAGGAAAACACCCTAGCCAAACCGCGTCAATCGGGTAAACTGTTGCGATTGCAGGAAATGTTAGAAGAAGCGATATCGTCCGGTGATCGCGCTTTAATTTTCACGCAATTCGCTGAGTGGGGTAAGTTGCTCAAACCCTACTTAGAAAAACAACTCGGTCGCGAAACCTTATTTTTGTACGGTAGTACTACTAAAAAGCAGCGCGAGGAAATGGTAGATCGTTTTCAGCACGACCCACAAGGGCCACCTGTGATGATTCTATCTTTAAAAGCTGGCGGCGTCGGACTAAATTTAACCAGAGCTAACCATGTTTTCCACTTCGACCGTTGGTGGAATCCTGCAGTTGAGAATCAGGCGACAGACCGAGTTTTTCGGATTGGTCAAAGCAAAAATGTCCAAGTACATAAGTTTGTCTGTACAGGAACTTTGGAAGAAAAAATTCACGACATGATTGAAAGCAAAAAACAACTAGCAGACCAAGTGGTGGGTGCTGGCGAACAGTGGTTAACTGAACTTGATACAAATCAACTCCGTAATTTACTCATCCTTGATCGCAGTGCCGTAATTGAAGAGGAAACAGAATGACAAATCTTACTCTCCAAGCCAGCCGGGAATGGTGGTCACAACGATGGTTGGATCTGTTAGATTCTTATCGTTTCAAGAAGCGTTTGGAACGAGCCAGAAATTATTCCCGCCAAGGAAACGTCTTGAGTATCGAGTTTAAAAATGCCAAAGTCTTAGCGCGGGTACAAGGTACAGAACCAGAACCTTATCGGGTTTCACTTTCGCTGGACTATTTTAGCGATGAGGAATGGGGTTATGTAATTGAAACCATGTCCAAACGGGTACTTTTTGCCGCTAAGTTATTAGCTGGAGAAATGCCGCAAAATATCGAAGAAGTGTTTACGGCTAATGGTTTGTCGCTGTTTCCTTTTACACTATCCGATGTCCGCAGTAAATGCTCTTGTCCTGATAAGGCTAATCCTTGTAAACACGTCGGTGCGGTTTATTATCAGTTAGGCGATCGCTTTAGTGAAGACCCGTTCGTTTTATTTCAATTACGCGGCAGATCCAAAGACCAAATCATCAGCGATTTACGCCAATTACGCAGTGTAGCTTCTCCTGACGCCTCTTTGCATCCGGAGGTTACAGATAAATTGGAGGCGATCGCCCCAAAATACAATGTCAAGATTGACTCTTTCTGGCAATACAATCAGCCATTAGAATCGAACTTAGTCGTAATTGCACCGTCAGTTAGTGAGACAGTGTTAGATGTTTTAGGTTCAATTCCGCTGGCTAAAGAAGAAGACAACGGATTGACTTCTCCAGGAGTGGATGTAGTGATGCAGTATTTAGATAAAGTTTACAAAGAGGTAAGTCAAAAAGCTATTCTAGCGGCAATGAATGTCGGCGCAAGTTGAGTGTTTGCGTCAGGCGAGATGACACTAAGCGTTGTCATCATCATAGTCAATTAATTTGAAACCCCAGGGTTTTAAAGCCGCTAGAGCTAATTCTCGATCTATACCTTCATAAGCCTCCCATTCGTTCGGGTGCTCTTTCGGATGTCCCTCGCCCACATTACCTGCAATTTTGATGACTGGGAAGCCGGCTACGCGATCGCGCTCCACTCCTTTGGGAAGTACTAATTTTATTTTGTGACCAACAAACTTCGACACACCGGAATTAGCTACGGTTTCCCGGACTACACAAATATCACCCGCCTGTCCCCAGGTAGTTGGGTAGATATGGAGGAACGATATATAGACTTCTGGTTTGATAGCTCTTTTTAAAACATCCATTCTCTGTCATCCTTAGACGCGGAGTAAAAAATCACCTGAGTATTTTATATCACTGACTGTGACTACTTTCACAAATTGAGCTAAGCTATTAAGGTTTCAGGCTACAAATACCACTACGTGTTAAATAATACAATAGACCTCTTGCAAAAGTCCTCGGCAATATGAGATAAATAGGTAAGAGAGGGAAGCATGTATGACTGTGCGTTCAGATAAAAAACCTCAAACCAGAAGACTTTAAACGCTTGTGTGGCGTGCGAATAGAGACTTTTACCGAGATGGTGGAGGTAGTACGATTGAATAGCCCGCCAAAGAAAAAAACTGGTAGACCGGACAAACTGAACCGAGAAGATCGGGTTTTAATGGCATTAGAAAAAAGAGCGAGAGTATCGAACTTTTTTTCATATAGGTCAATAAGAGGGCGTAGATGAGTCTACAGCATATAGAATTATCCGGCGAATAGAGAATATACTCATAAGTTCAAGAGCCTTCAATCTACCGGGAAAGAAGAAGTTGCTATGTAATGATTATCAAGTAGAAATGGTTGTTGTTGATGTAACAGAAACTCCCATAGAGCGTCCCAAAAAAAAAAAATTCTACAGTGGCAAAAAGAAAAAACACACTTTTAAGTCACAAGTAGTTGTAGTTCAAGGTACTAGAGAAATCGTGTGTACTGCTCATGGCAAGGGTAAAGAGCATGCAGAAACGCATATTTAAAAGCAGTAAAGTTAGATTAAAAGGAGATATTGAATGTTTGGGTGACAAAGGCTATCAAGGCATTCAAAAAATTCATCCAAATAGTAGAACCCCATCCAAAAAGCCCCGAAAAGGTAAGTTAAGCAAAGAGCAAAAAAAAAGTAATCGGGAATTAGCGCTCGTCTAGAGTCGTTGGTGAACATGTTAATTGTATACTTAAGGTATTTAAAATTTTGTCACACCGCTATAGAAATCGTCGAAAACGATTTTGTTTGCGGTTTAATCTCACAGCTGGATTATATAACTATGAGCTTCGGATATCAAACAGTGGATCGGGTTGACCGACTTTTGCAAGAAGTCTAATAATTGTAAGTATTGCACAATACAATTAATATTTATTTTCCTTTACCAGTCATCTTAATCGAGAAACTTGCCTATGCTGGTTGATCGCAAAGCTTAAAAAACTGTATTGTTTTACTCTAAGTGAGTGTGTTACAGCTTCGTAAGTTGATTTTTTAACATCGGCTGGGACTCTTGGCTGTAATCCCTGCCTAGAAAGCGTTACAGGCTTATGCGTATGGAGTATAGTTCTCAATAACGGGGATTTTTGATTTTGCTGGGACTCTGTATTCTCAACGCTAATCCTGTACTATTTATAAATAATAATACTCAATAGCATACGTAGACAAGGCTGCCTACACCTTGTAACTACTTGTAACACATAACAGATTTATCTAAGTATGACTCTGTAATATCGAGTCCTATACGTAGAAGCTAAGTACCCATTATTTTTGTTTTTCGCGTATTTTGGTGCGTTTCCCCTGATTTACCAATGCATCTCTTGTATATGACATATTTCATGTCATGAAGATACTCAATATAGACTTCAATAAATTACGAAAAAAGATTGGAATTAAGGATAAGCATAGCAAATATTTACTTCTCAAAAACTTTGAAGACTTAGATAAAGAGCAAAAAATTCATTTAGCAAAAATACTTCAAAAAAGTCCTTGTTTAAAAAATGCTCACGAACTCAAAGAAGAATTCCGAGCAATTTATGAAAAACATCAAACTGTTAAATCTAGGTTGCAAAAAATGAATAAGTGGTTGAAGACATCTCGAATTTTATTCCCTGACGCTGCTCAAACCATTGAAAGCCATTTAGATGGAATCTGCAACTACTTTATTAGTAGAACAACTAGTGGTGTTATGGAAGGAATAAACACTCAAATTAAACTGATTATGCGCCAAGGGTATGGCTTTTATAACTTTGAAAGCTTCAAGAATAGCTTATTAGCTTGCTTTTTACATTAGTAAAACTTATCACACGAAGTGCAAGAGATCCCTCTTCGCTTTAGTTTCAATCCCTAATTGGATGCCGCTTGTCAGGGAGTTACCCTTTTATAAATTGCTTATAATCCCTATCAAAATAGTGTCTTCCCACTTACCTTCTCTCCACACAGACTCGCGCCGAATTTCTTCTCTGTAAAAACTAGACAAGCCAACTTCCTTGCGGCTTATGTTAAGTATGTTGTATTTCTCAATATTGGAACGGTTGCGAGCGGTTTTCTTTTGGTGATTATGATATCAATTTTTAGCAAAAAACCTGGTCTTTACAACGAAAAATTAATTCTTTTGAGGACAGCGTGCAGGTTTTTTCGTTTGTCTCGGCTCAATGCCTATATGCAGTAATTAGCATTGCAGTGCAGTGCTAATTACTACATATTCAAGTAGCAGATCGTATAATCTTTGAAGCAATATATATACCTCATTGATTGAGGTAACGAGTCTGCTTTAATGAAACAAAAAAATCCTAACTACTTGTCCTACTTAGACGGGTTACGGGGTCTAGCAGCGTTATACGTTGTGATCCACCATGCTTATATGGAGGTGCCACCTACAGCCTTGCCTCACCTTGCTGAACTTTCAACCCGATGGCTTTACTATGGACAGGTTTCAGTCGATATTTTCATCGTTCTGTCTGGCTACTGTCTAATGTTGCCTGTGGTTATAGCGGGCGGAAGTCTGCGGGGTGGAATAGGTCAGTATCTCCTGCGCCGTGCCCGACGGATTTTGCCACCCTACTATATTGCCCTGCTGCTATCACTAATTTTGATCGCGGGGATACCAGGCATGAATCAGATCAGTGGAACTCGTTGGGATGTTGCGCTTCCAGCAATCAAGCGCGGTGCAATTGGTTCACATCTTTTACTACTTCACAATCTCAACGTGAACTGGGCACTCACCATTAATCCGCCAATGTGGACAGTGGCAACAGAATGTCAAATCTATTTTCTATTTCCACTCCTGCTTTTGCCAATCTGGAAACGGTTTGGAAATCTAGCCACGATCATAGTCGCATTCACGCTGGGTTTAGCGCCTCAATTTTTGTTTAATCAACTCAACAAGCAAGCTTGCCTGTGGTTTCTGGGGCTTTTTGCAATGGGAATGGTGGCTGCTGTCATCAATTTTTCGCGACTCATCCCGAAGGAGCGACTTCTGAGATGGAGCAAGGCGTTCTGTATTCTGGGATTAATCGTATTTTTTGCAGGAACTTTCGTGTTCGGAGCATCCAGACTTTGGGAATATCTTTATCTAATGGATTTCCTCGTTGGACTCACGATCTCTTGCTTTCTAGTTCTCTGCACAGGGTATTGTTTCAATGATGCGAAATTGTCCCATCCATTCTTTTTACGATTCCTAATGTCTCCGTATGTTGTGCGATTAGGGACGTTCTCCTATAGTCTTTACCTAGTACATTTTCCCTTACTATCACTGCTTCACCTATGGATTCGTCCACTCAATCTGCCCCCTGTCGAACAACTCGGTTTTCTCTTGAGTGTGGGAACGGGTGTTAGTCTTATTTTGGCTTATATATTTTACATATTATTTGAGCGTCCATTTATGCGATCTCAGCCAAAAATCAAAGCTTGAGATTTTGGTGCCCTACACCCCACACCTCATTTTCGGTCAGTTGTTGCAATCCAGTACTCAGTCGTCCTTTATTGATTAAGAGTTTATAGCAATATATGATCGCATCACTATTACCTATTTGCGATCACACTATTTTATCAAGTGTTAACGTAGTTTATGACTTGCTTGAGCCGGATGCGTTGCACCACGCGCACGTCCGGTTTTGAGGGGGCAGGATTATAGCGATATAGTCCTGCTACCCGACTACAGTCTTGCCTGTAACAAGTTTATCTGGGTTATTAAGGCTCTGATCGGTGACAGCTAAGATAAAATAGGCGTAAGCCTTTTGCTTACTAATCTTTGTTATGTATCAGTACGAGTTACCCAGATACCTACCCACAGCCGACGAACTACCCTGCTCCGACGATACCCCCGTGGATAACGAACTTCAAGAAATCATCCCCAGCCTACTCAAATCGATCTTACAAATCCTCTGGGCAGAGCGCATGGACTGGTTCTTTGGCATCGACATGGGCATCTACACTCATCCAGAAAAACCGCCAATCGTTCCCGACGGTTTCTTGAGTCTCAATGTCGAGCGATTTTATGACGAAGAGTTGCGCCCAAGCTATCTGCTCTGGGAAGAAGAAATACCGCCGATATTAGTACTAGAAGTAGTCTCGACCACACCAGGCGGAGAATATACCCACAAACTCGATGACTACGCACGGATGGGCGTACTTTACTACGTCATCTACAACCCCAAACGCCGCCGCAAAGCCAAACTAGAGATCCATAAGCTTGTTAACGGCAAATACGAGCTACAAACGGCTAACCCCTTGTGGATGCCAGAAATTGGCTTAGGTATCGGCAGCGAACGCGCTAACTATGGTGCATTGGTACGTGAATGGTTGTACTGGTACAATGATAATAACGAACGCTATCCCACTCCCGCCGAACAAATCGAGCTAGAACGCCAACGAGCCAGTTTAGAGAGTGATAGAGCTAAGGCAGAAAGCAGCAGAGCCGAACGAGAAAGCCAACGAGCCGAACGAGAAAGCCAACGAGCCGAACGATTAGCAGCTCAATTACGCGCTTTGGGCATTGAGCCAGAATAGTTGTACTTTACACGGTCATAGTTTGAGGTTTTTCAAAAAGGATGAAATTAGTATAAATTACTAAGAAACAACGACTTAGCAATAACTATGATTAAAATCCAATTTACAGAAGAGGAAAACGATACTTCTCTTTCTATTGAGCCATTAGAAACTAAAAGAATTGAAGTAACCCAGTTTTTGGCTACTGCTGATGATACTCCGCGTTCACTTGCTGTCAAGCATACATTAAAACCTCAAAGAGAAAAAAACCAGCCTTTACAGATAAAATTTTTAGAATCGACCGTTAACGCCAATGGTGAGGTATTTACTATCGGGTCAAAAATCCAAGTTATCAGAAGTACTTTTGGCAATTACAACGCTATTATTGAAGAAATCTACCAAACTGCTGATAAAGTCGTTTGGGTAAAATATTCTTCTTTTCCTTCTGATACTGAAAATCCTCAGTATTCGGGAGACTGTATAGCTTTACTTTTCAAAATATGTAAGAATTCATCGTCTTGAATAGTGTTCGCACCACCGAATCTAATGCTATTCATACCCCATCCATTGACAACCTTGACACTGTATTTAAATGATATCAGTATTTGTACTGTTGTGACAAAATCACAGTATAAGCCAACCTGAATGTAGTTGAAACAGATAAAAAAGTTTTTTCAAGGAACAAATAATGCTAATTACTTCCCAAAAAACAAAACAAAATGTGCTTTTACCGCTTGATGATAGCATTAATAAGTGGGATGTAATCTTAGAATTGAAGACGCAAGCGGAGCTTAGCCAGGAATTAATAGCAGCATTGCGGGTCGTTAGGAAGTCAAAAGAATGAAATCCCTAACTAAAACCTCCCTGTGGTTACAAAGACAGATCCCTGTCGCCTTCAAAATTGGTGTTCCGTTAATTGTCATTACCACCACCACAGCAGCAGTACTGACAATCAACACAATTTCGACAATTCGCACAAACTTAAAGGAATCTTACAGCGCCCAATCACGTCAACTCGCAACTGTAGTAGAGGCTGCGATTGCTGTTCATCCCGACAACCCTGTGGTGATGAATACCTTTTTACAAGATCTCAAAAAATCTCAACCGTTAATTTATCATATCCGTGTCTATCGGATGATTAATGGTGTACCTTCTTTGTGGGCAAGTACAGATCCAATCGACTTTAATGGTAGCTATCAACTAGAGCAAGAAGATATTGATCCCCTGATTAAAGGGACTCAGAGCGAGAAAGAGGATCTTACCAAAAATCTGCTAGAAATCGATCTGCCACTGAAGGTTGACAATCAAATAGTTGCCGCGATTGGTATATATACAACACTCCAGCCTCGCAATCAAGCGATCGCTACATCCGTCAAGAGTACTTTGATTTCTACAATAATCAGTGTGATTACCCAAATTATTGCGCTGATATCTGTTCTTTATTGGGCAATCTTATACCGTTTAGCAAGACTCAGTCGTGCAACTGAACTGGTAGCCGCAGGTGATCTGTCGATTTGTCTACCAGAAGGAGAAGCACCTCCTTGTAACGACGAAATGTTGAACATAGCGCGTGAGTTCGATCATATGATCACGGCTGTAAATCAACGCACACAAGAATTACATCAGGCTTTGCACGAACTCCAGATCTCCCAAGCTCAATTAATTCAAACTGAGAAAATGTCTAGTTTGGGTCAAATGGTAGCAGGAGTAGCCCATGAAATCAATAATCCTGTTAACTTTATTCACGCTAATTTAGATTATGCCAAAAACCATGTAAAAGATCTGCTAAAGCTAGTAAACCTCTATCAACACGAATACTCTGAGCCAACCCCTGTAATTAGAGACTGCATTGATGACATTGAACTCGAATTCCTTGCGGAAGATTTTCCCAAAATTTTTGACTCCATGAACACGGGAACCGAGCGGATTCGCAATATCATTCTATCTTTACGGAATTTCTCGCGATTAGATGAAGCCTCGCTGAAACTTACAGATATCCACGAAGGTATTGATAGCGCATTACTAATTCTTAACAGCCAGCTTGAACAACAAATTAAAATCGTTAAGCATTACGGAGATTTACCTTTAGTCGAGTGTTATCCAGCGCAACTAAATCAAGTATTTATGAATATTCTTAATAATGCTATCTATGCTTTAATGGCAGCACCAGAACTATCTGACAAACAGATTGATATTCAGACGGCGATATCTACTCCCGGTCATGTTCAAGTCACTATTAGAGATCGAGGTATTGGAATTCCCGCTCACATCAAAGATAAAATATTTGACCCATTTTTTACTACAAAAGATGTTGGAAAGGGAACTGGGTTGGGGCTGACTGTTTGTTATGAGATCGTGCAAAAGCATCGAGGTCAAATTTCGGTAAATTCATCACCGGAAATAGGAACTGAGTTTATTGTGACTATCCCTGTGAAAATATCTTAGGGTAGCCCTTTTTTAGAGTATACCTTGCTTTTTTAAACCATTCTTGACGCTAACTATTTATACTAAAAGCAGCATCCGCAAAATCTTTTAAATGTGATGAAGCATGATAAAAATATAGTAATTGATAAGTTTCGTTTTTGCCTTGTAGCTTCTTTAATAATGGGGGAATATGTTTCCAAATCCATTCAGTACCCTCTGCAATCAATAAGACCTGTTTTGCTTGACTAATTCCTAAATTGACCAAGTACATTTCCAGAATTTTTAAAAAGGCTTCATATCCTTCGTATGTACCATCATTGGTAATAGAAATATTCGCAGTTTTTATCTTTTTACCTTGTTATTTCACCATGTAAATAGTTAATAAGTTTGGCTCAATCCATTCTCCTGTAAAGCCTCGACGGTTAGTTTTAACTTTACGTCTTCCTTTTTTTTGTATCCGAATACGTGTACGTCCGCCGTCTACAGCAATTACAACACGTTGATCTTTCAGAATATTTAAGGCGCATAAATTGCCAGAATTTAAATCATTTAGCTTTTGATTACGTAAATCTATTCCGAGTTGACCAAAATAATATGTTAGTCTTTCTATTCGTTTTAGGCTAACATTTATTCCCCAATCAATATTGTATGTGCAGCTTCAAATAAGCTAGAAATTGCACCATACTGAGCAATTTTTGATAAAACAACAGGGGTTAAACCCTCAGAAATCCCTAAATATCTTAAGAATGGGCAAAATACTTCATGCAAAGATTATTTATTTTTATTTTTATTTGGTTGATGAGGACGATGAGGAAGTTCAACTACATATGGTAATTTTAAAGTTACTTCGACATTGCCAATAGTTAATATTTGCCTCTTTTTATAACCATGTTTTTCTGTCTTATTATGCCACCAGAGAGTGTGTCTGCTGCACTGCTTTATCTAAAAATACTTGAGATTCAGATAGATTATGAAGTAACAAAGCAATACATTCTCCGGCTAAAATTAATGCAGATTCTCTAATTTCCCCCTCATATAATTTCAAAGAATTTCCATCAAATTCTGAAATATTTATTGATTCAAAAATTCTCGTAACTTTTTCTTGAAATCCTGACAACGATTTGATCCCGATCAAAGGTAGAATATATATTATTTTTCATTGTAGGTATTCCCTGTTTTTGTTTTGATGTTAGATATCAAAACCTTTACTCCAAAGGGAATCCTACCTTTTTTTCGGACAAAAATGAATTATTTTTAGCTCTGAAAATTTCCAGCTAATTTAAACAAGTACTAATACTGACTTAAATGTATATAAAAAAAAAATTACTGAGACAAGATTCTTGCGATCGCTCGTTTTTTACCCGACCTCACCAAATCGCGTTGCTCCCCCCAGAACTGCAACCCCAAGAGCCAAACATTAGAATGACACTACCAGTAATTGCGATCGCTTTACGTCATTCAATTGAATTAATATGCATCTAGTACCTTATGTATCTTGATGTATTTTGTGTAATAAACTACAAATAACTTTTTGAGGATTCCAGATTTTTTTGTATTAATTTAAACTAGCTTACCGCGATCGGCATGAGTGGCTATTATCTGGGTTATAGCTGATGATAGATTTGCTAAATCTGCACTCAGAAGAAAAATGTGTCAGTAAAGACGGTGACCAAGGCAGCAATTGAGGCAATTTTTATTACAAATTGGGCACTGGCTTTTGGCTCAGTGAACATACTTGGTAAAAACGCTGTGAGGGCAAAAACACAAATAGCATTTAAGGCATCTGCCCAAGAGATCCGCAGATAAGGATGATCGACATTTAGATGCTCCGTTGACCGATTAAATTCAATACTCCAATTCCAAACAATAGATGCAGAGGCTGTGGTGAATGCAGTCGCAATTTGCGTTCTTTGAGCCGGATTAATCTTGAGTAACTTCAACAGCCCGACAACAATTAGCCCATTTAGAAGCGACCAGAGGAAGATGTAAGGAGTAAGATATAAAATGGGAGTTGTTAAGAAGGTAATCATGGATAAAAGTAAAGTAAGTTTAGTTCAAGAAAAGAGCCGTTAGCTTTGTTTGAAATGAGTTTTATTCAATGCAATCCGCAGCCCATGCATTAAATTAACATGATTTTAAAAATCCATATTATTTTTATCTTTAGTTAATTCTGTTGAAGTTGAAAAAAAATTACTCACTATTAACATACTTTGAATTCAGTTTTCTTTTGCTCATTTCTTTAACAATCTGGCTGACAGAGGGATGTGAGTGCCCAATAAATTGAGCAACCTCAGTAATTGCTGCACTCTCCTTCTGTGAGAGAACGTAGAAGACAGGAAACCACTTTGAGTCTAAATCATCCTGCTAAGAGACCGCAGTAGTGCCGTCACAAAAACAATTTTCAGATCCCTGAAATCCATAGAGAGCCATCGGCGATTTATTTAGAGTGAAATTAAATGATTCACCAACGCTTCAGGATTAGAAAGGAAAGGCGAGTGGCTGGTGTCCATTGTCATCACCTGTTGGCACGGTAATGCGGCGTGCATTCGCCGCTGCAATGATATTAAAATAGCCCGATCTTGAAGACACTCAATATAAACTCGCTGCAATCGTCCAAAATTTTCTGCGGTCGTGTTTACTGGCGTATGAAAGGGAGCCGCAGCCTGGGGACATAATAGCAGTTTGGACTTCGCCGCGTCTTCAGCAGAGCAATCCCCATAAAGAGCTTCACTGATCGCTTCATCTTTGAGCGTAAGATAGCTGCCATCTTCAGAAACAACTATATTCTGTGACACCAGCGATTCTGGATCTTGCTGCGCCCAGTCCATTAAGGATTCGCCATTTCCTGGCAGAACAGCGCACAGATAGACCAATTTATCGATCTTGTCCGGGCATTGCTCGGCAGCTTGCGTGATGACTATCCCGCCCATGCTGTGTCCCACCAGAATAACTGCCTCAATCTGCGCTTTCAGTATTTCGCAGACACAATCGGCGTAGCTTTGCAGGGTAACTTTAGAAATAGGTGTTTTATCTTTGCCGTGGCTGGGCAAGTCAGGCGCAATTACCTTATGCCCAGCCTGCTCCAAGAGAGTCACGACCTTATTCCAGCACCAGCTACCGTGCCAGGCCCCATGAATTAATACATACGTGCTCATCATTTATCTCCTGAATATCGGGTAATGAGTAGCTTTCGACTCTATACCACATTGTTTCTGTTCGACATTCCGTAATCAAAGTGAAAAACTTAGCTCCCTCATTTTGACTCATTTAGAATGCGCCGTCCCACTAAATATAACTTTTGTTGAATACAAGCCTCAAAGCTATATAGCCTAAAATATTTGTTGAATCGGTAGCCCAAACCCAAAATAACTCCGAATTGCTAGAAACGAAGTAAGTATAATAATAAAAAAGGTAGTAGTTCGCAAATCTTGGGCTAAGCAAGAAAGTTGTTCTATTTTTAGTCCATAAAGGTTAACTATATACAAAGGTAAATCACTAAGTGCAATGACAATAATTGCCCCGAGTATGCCGAAATTAGCATTTGCCAAAGGTACACCCAGAGTAATAATGCTCAATCGAGCAAAATTGCTTTGAGCAGAGTATAAGGGCTTGCCAATTGCTAATAAAGCAGGGCTGATAGTATAAAAAAGTAGGGAAAACCAAATACCACAGCACAGAATCGGCATCATCCAAATAGCGTCAGCATACCTTGTGTCATAAAATATGCTAATCACTAAATCGCCGACTGTTACCAAAATTGCTAATACAATTGCAAATCCTATCAGTACTGGCTGTCGTTGACGGAGAATTAAGGATTGTAAACTTGATCTTGGTAAGTCAGCCTGTTGCGAAATTGCGGGAAAAATGACTTTGTAGCTAAGTTGTTTAATAATTTGCTTAGGAATGCTTGCTAGCGTATAAGCTACTGTATAGACACCTAGCATTTGAAATGATAGCACCTTAGCTAAAACTAAGCGATCTGCTTGTTCAGCCGCAAACGTGAGCGCGGATGCAACAAATATCCATCTACCATAGGATATAATTTCCTGAAGTGCATCTGGTTCTCGTGCAAAACGGTGAGAATATTGTGGTATTAACCAATAACTGCTGACTAATTTATATATTCCTCCCACCGCCGAACCAATAGCTAAAGACCAGATATTTGGATCTAACCAAACAAAGAGAATTAAAGTAGAAAACGAACATCCCTGCAATATTAATTCGTAGAAAGAAAGTTTACCAAGTTCCAGATGGCGATGGAGAGTATGTGTACTAGTAGAACTAAATCCATCAAAAACTGAGTACAGAACAGCAATCGGAATTAACCATAACAAGCGCTGATCGTTGTAAAACTTAGCAGCAGGAAAACTAATCAGTAAACCAATAATCCAAATTACTATACCGCGAATTACTTGTAAAGTCCAAACCGTATTCAGGAAACTTGGTTCATCGCCGCGTTTGCTATTGACTATATTTTGCGCCACACCAATATCTGAAAACAGTTCCAGACCTACTCTAATGGTAGTAACTAAAGCCATCAACCCAAAATCTTCTGGTAGCAGCAAGCGAGTCAAAATTAAATTGCTGCCAAATCGCAGGATTTGAATACCTGTGAAACTAACAGTCGTCCAAATTGCTCCCCTGACAACAAACTTTTTCAGAGATGTCATATTTCATCTTAAAAGTAAATTAATAATATATGAAATTAATACTAATTATTTGATTTCTGTTGTCAGTTTGCAACTTCACAGTATTATTTAAATTTTGATTTATTTAAAATAAATTCAATGTATTAGAAAATACTTAAAAGATAAACTTGTTAAGTATTTTCCACTAGCAGTAATTATTTTTGATTCACCTGTAACCAAATCTCTAAATTTACTAGTAACCGAAGCTTTACACCATAACGGCTCCAAGTATCACCCCGGTAGTCTAACTAGTTGCGGACGTATGGTTGAAGTAAGGTGCGATCGCGCTTTAAACGATTTCTTGTAATTGTGCCTAAACTTTTAATAAAACAATACCACCCCCATACATTAGCGTATCGGCATATTACACTTTTATAATCGCTTATAGAACGGAACAACCTGCAAGAGTAACCCAGATCACGAATCGCCGTCGTAGGGGATAACCTTTATTTTTAGTTCGGAAAACTGATAAGATATAAAGAGACTTTACTTTTTTATACAGTTAGACCTCGTTGTTAATATAGCCCGTGATTGGTCGGTCAAATAACTAAGAGTTGCAACTCATACATGGTTGCGCTCATCATCACCTCACCATAAGTAGCTTTTATAGCATGAAGGGGATTTAACGGAACCATGCGGGTTTGAGGCGTAATGATTGATAAGATTTGATTAACTCTCTGACGGCGATGAGTCAGGCGTCACGCATTAGAAGAGTTTAAGGCTTGTATTCAACGATATGCGGCTTTCGTTGACCCGCTCCACTTAACTCAAGTATTGGTTAACTCCCCTGGGTGAGAGTTTACGCCCAGTTGTAGATTCAATGGTTGAATGGGGGCGATTGCACCAAGATGGTAAACTCAGTCAGTAGCGAACGGCATAACAATCCCGTTGCACGCCGAGGAGTATCGAGTTTCTTCGTTGAGTGAGAGAGGTTACTAGCGGCGGGTGAACGGGGTCGTTATACATAACAATTCCTTGATTTCAACTATGAACTACCGAAACCACATCACGATCGAACCAAATAAACGCGGTGGTAAGCCTTGTGTACGTGGCTTGCGAATTACGGTTTATGAAGTGCTGGAGTATCTGGCTTCTGAAATGACCGAAGCAGAAATTCTCGACGATTTTCCCGATCTGACGCGAGAAGATTTAAAAGCCTGCATTGCATATGCTGCTGACCGTGAGCGTCGGTTTATGACCGCTCCATTATCCGCATGAGATTACTTTTTGATGAAAACTTGTCGCCCAATTTACCGCAGCGTTTGATTGACCTTTTTCCAAATTCGCTTCATGTCCGAGATGTAGGCATGAAAGCAACTATCGACCCAATAGTTTGGGATTATGCAAAAGACAATAATTTGATGATTGTCTCAAAAGACGCAGACATGCACGACCTGAGCCTAGTATTTGGGAATCCACCGAAAGTTATTTGGCTTCGTCTTGGAAACTGTTCGACATTGCAAGTTGAAAATTTGCTGCGTCGGGATTTTAACGTGATCAAATTATTTTATGAGGATGAGAATTTATCGCTGCTTGCTTTATCATAATGTACCGATAGCTTTGGTTCTCTTTCCAGGGTTTTTACAAATGGAGAAAACATAATAGGCATTGAGCCGATATCTGTGTTTTTTTCTGCAAGATGCCCCCACTCATGCTTGATTTCTCGTTACCGAACACGGCTTTTTTGACCAAGCATGTATCAAATCATCAAAACTATACAGGGCAAGGGTTTTCAGACCAGATTGCAGGTTTTTACACGGATCTCGGTTTTATGCCATTAAGTCTTTTCAACCCGGCGCTGCTGATCAAACCCGTGACGCCGCTCAAAACAACGAGAAATTAATACTTTTAGCCCCCGACTACACGAAATAGAACTTTTGTTGAATACAAGCCTAAAAGCTATATAGAGCGTGTCACGTCACTCATTGCCTGCTCAATAGTTAAGTAAATCTTATCAGCCATTACGTCTCAAACCCTTATAATTCCGCTAAATCCCTAAAAGACTATAAAAGCAGCTGATGGCTGGGTGCTGATGACCGTTTGCAGAAATTTGATAAATCAATCGTAGTATTTATCTATGCAATCTCATGCTTTCATCATCTAAAATGAGCAGACTCTTGACAATACAGTAGACTTTTGTTTGCGGAAACATCGGCTGAGTGTTGTAGTTATTTAAAGTCACGAGATTGTAACAAAACTGGAGGATTCCAATGGACAGGCTTCTAAGCGGCTTTATTAAAATCGAAAAATCTATTCAAATTCTTACATTGGTTGGTGCGATGCTGTTTTTGGGGTATTTAGGTTTTATGAACTATCGTAGCGATCGCATACCTTCAACCGTTACGCCACCAACAATACTCAAGTAGAGAATACGTTTGCGGCAATCGTTCCTTTATAATGTTGACCAAAGTGCCTCTACGACCCTAGCGCGAACAGAATCAAGGCGATATGATCGTTGTGATTTAATTCAACTATCAGGAGTGCGGTGACCTATGGCGGTTTGGGAGTCGAGCGATAGAAAAACGTCCCGGTTCCTCGTCACAGCTTTGCAGTCCTTTTCAAGAATAAGCAGTATTTTTGTCATTCTGATTGGCGTTACTGTACTTCTGGGATGGATCTTTCAGATTGACTTCCTCAAGAGTGTCTTACCGGGCTGCGTGGCGATGAAAGTCAATACTGCTGTAGGATTGCTCTTGAGCGGTACCGCGCTCCGGTTCTGGCATCAACAACCGACTAGACGCTGGACTCAGTTATTTGGTCAAGCCAGCGCGATTGTCGTCCTCCTGATTGGCTTGCTCACCCTGGGCGAGTATGGCTTTTCAGTCGATTTAGGCATTGATCAAATCTGGATTAAAACGCCGATTGATCCCCTCGGCGATGCTGCTCCGGGTCGCATGGCAGTACATGCGGCTTTTTGCTTTCTTTTAGTAGGTGTTGACCTTTTATTAGGGAGCAACGCGATTTGGTGAGGTCGAGCAAAAAACGAGCGATCACTAAAAAGAACACTTGGACAGAAAGTATGTTTTTTAACTAAATAAATACTGAGTTGCAGCAAAAGTAGTCTTAACGAGATATCTCAAAAAGATTAGCGGCAAGCTATTTGACGATTATTAAAAAAACATCTACAAAAAAAAACTAATTACTTAGTGTTGATTGCAGCAAGGTTTTTGCCAAATCGGGAATTAAGGTATAAAATCTATCAAGCAGTTTGAAGGTTTGATAAAAGAATTAAAAATAGAATCACAAAAATTATCCCAACTTCCAGCTATCCATTGACACCGAAGATGCAGCATAATTTCAGCATTACTTTTTAACCAAAACTTACCGTTTCCTTTCAGGAGCGAGATTAACAACTTGACGAATTAAACTTTCAATTGCACCACTCCCAAGGGGGAGTTTTTGCTTCGCAACTTTGTGATATTATTTTAAAAGCCGTCGTCGGTAAGCTTTTAAAATATAATTTCGCTCTTTGATTAAAATATTACGGCATTCTCCAGTCGCTGATAATATCAACTCACCCATACTTCTAATTAAATCTGAGGCACCACCTTTTTTTAAAGTATACCTTGCTTTTTTAAACCATTCTCGACGTTGATTATTTGTATGAAAAGCAGCAAGGGCAAAGTCATGTAAATGCGATGCTGCATGATAGAAATCTAATAATTGATAAGTTGCCGATGGGCATTGTAACTTCTTTAATAAAGGTGGAATATGTTTCCAAATCCATTCAGCACCATCTGCAATTAATAAGACCTCTTTTGCCAGATTAATACCACAGTTAACCAAATACATTTCTAGAATTTTCAAAAAAGCTTGATATCCTTCATAAGTTCCATCATTAATAATAGGAATACCCGCAGCTTTTATTTTTTTACCTTGTTCATTTACAGTATAAATAGTTAATAACTTTGGCTCAACCCATTCTCCTGTAAAGCCTCTACGATTACTTTTCAAACTTTTGCTTTCTTTTTTGTCAGTCCGAATACGTGTACGTCCTCCATCTACAGCAATTACGACACGCCGATCTTTCAGAGTATCTAAAGTAGATAAATTGCCAGAAGTTAAGTCATCCATCTTATGATTACGTAAATCTATTCCAATTTGACCAAAACAATATGTTAGTCTCTCTATTCGTTTTAGGCTAACATTTATCCCCCAATCAATCAATGTTGTACGTTTGTATTCAAATGATCTGGCAATTGTACCATATTGAGCAATCTTTGATAAAACAACAGGCGTTAAGCCCTCAGACATTCCTAAATATCTTAAGAATGGGCAAAATCCTTCATGCCTTGATTGTTTATTTTGATTTTGATTTGGTTGATAAGGACGATGAGGACGTTCAACTACATATGGTATTTTTAAAGTTATTTCGACATTGCCAACGGTTAATACCTGTCTCTTTTTATAACCATGTTTTTTCGTCTTACTATGCCACCAGAGAGTGTGTCTGCTGCACTGCTTTATCTAAAAAAACTTGAGATTCAGATAGATTATGAAGTAACAAAGCAATACATTCTCCAGCTAAAATTAATGCAGATTCTCTAATTTCCTCCTCATGTGATTTTAAAGAAGTTCCATCAAATTCTGAAATATTTATTGATTCTAAAATTTTCGTAACTTTTTCTTGAAATCCTGATAACGATTTGCTTAGATCAAAGGTAGAATAGATATTATTTTTCATTGTAGGTATTCCCCGTTTTTGTTTTGATGTTAGATATCAAAACCTTTACTCCAAAGGGAATCCTACCTTTTTTTAGGACAAAAAATGAATTATTTTTAGCTCTGAAAATTGCCAGCGAATGAAAATAAGTACTAATACCATATCGAATGTATTTAATAGAAGAATGTACTGAGGCTAGATTCTTGCGCTTGCTCGTTTTTTACCCAACCTCACCAAATCGCGTTGCTCCCCTTTTATTACTGAATCGCCGTCGCGCTCGTGCTTTACCCGCTCAGATTCTGGCAAGTATTATCTTCCTAATTGCCTTATTGGGAGTACTCGGCTATCTGTTTGGAAACGCTGTGTTTTATCGCATTGCCTCCCCGACCTCAATGGCTTTACATACCTCAATCGGGTTTTTGCTATTGAGTCTAGGCATTCTATTTGCGCGTCCTCAACACGGTGCGATCGCCATTTTTGCCCGCATGGACACAGGTGGTATTTTAGCGCGACGGCTGATTCCCTCGGTGATTATCATTCCGCCCTTGGTGTGTTGGTTGTTGCTACTGGGAGCGCGATCGCAGATTTATACGCTTGAACTGGGTATATGTCTACTCAGCATCTTGATCGTGCTCGTCTTCACCCTGATTATTATTACCAATGCTGAGGCGTTGAGTCGGTTCGACCAACAGAATCAGCAAGCACAAGACTTGCTGCAAAAGGCAAACACAGATCTAGAGCAGCGAGTAGACGAGCGAACGAGCCAATTGCTAAATCTTTCCGCCGAAATTGAGCAGCAACTACGCTCATTTGATGCCGTGGTGTCTGCCGTGCCGGACTTTATCTATACCTTTGATTTGGCGGGACGCTTTACTTATGTCAATCAGCCCTTGCTCGATCTATGGCAGAAAACATTA
>JBBQRU010000098.1:0-20660 GCA_038214545.1 Cyanophyceae cyanobacterium
AAAATACTCAATACAGGACTTTCCACGTTGCCTCTATAGTCCGTTACGACCCCAAACTACCATTGCGATTGACCAAGTAAAAACAACTAGCAGTGAAACCCAGCCTAGTGTCAAAATTTCCATAGTGGTGCTTTTAAACAAGTTTACAAATTGATCCTCAGAATTATCATACTAAGGATTGAGCTTTGATTTAGCAATAGGATAACCCTTGGCAATCTACTTGTATTATGTAGAGTGGGGAGACCACACGCCCGCCTCACAGTCGGCATTAGCCTTTTAGCCAGATGAACGATACCAGCGATACGGAACTGATAGCAGAACGCCAAGAATCAATCAAAGCCGGAGTATTGGGCGGTTTCGCTGTCTGCTTGGGATTCGTGATTACAAATGTGTTTAATAGTTTGATATTGGCAAGGTATCTGGGGTTACTTTACCCTTTGCGAATCAATTCAATCGGTTGGCAGTTGTTGGTCAGTGGAGTTGTGGCTACTTGTTGTGGTTTGTTATTTGGCGTGACATTTCGTTACATTGTGCGGAATGAAGACAATCCCCAATTGAAGGCGGGTGGAGTGCTGGCTTTTGGGTTGGTACGAGGATTAACTCAGGTAGATGTGGCGTTAAGTTGTCGCAGTCCGGTTCTACCGTTTGTGGTGTTGGGTGTAGAAAGTATTTTTTGGTTTGTGATTGCAGCGATCGCTCTCGATTGGGCAATGGCAATAGGTTGGATTAAACCTTTCACCTCAGATACTTAAAGTATCGGTGAATGCGTTATCTTCATAAAAGTAGCGATTGCAACAATTAAAACTTGTTTTTCAAATAATTTTGGGTAGTGAATCAGATGCCACGACCTAGTACTCTCAAAGCTCCTAAAATCCTTCAGCGGTTACAGTGGATTGGTGATCCTGTAGGATACATGGAAAGAGCAGCCCAGCAATTTCCCGACATTTTCCAAGCCGCGCTCTTTGGTAGTGACAAAACTATTGTATTCGTCAGTCATCCTCAAGCGATTCAAGAAATATTTACCAACGATCGCCACAAATTTGCGGCGTTAGGGGAAAATAACCGAATTTTGCAACCACTGTTAGGGAATTCTTCATCGATCATGCTGTCGGGGGCTGCTCATAGACAACGGCGACAATTAGTGATGCCTGCCTTTCATGGTGAGCGGATGCGAGCTTATGGTCAGTTGATTTCCCAGGCGACAACAGAAGTCTTAAACTGCTTACCACTCGGCGCACCCTTCAAAGCTCGGAATGCGATGCAGGACGTTTCATTGCAAGTGATGTTAAAAGCAGTATTTGGCTTATCTACGGGAGAACGGAGCCAACAAATTAATCAGTTACTGCTGTTGATGTCAGATATTTTCCAATCGCCACTCACTTCAAGCTTCCTGTTTTTCCGCTCATGGCAAAAAGATTTAGGCGCTTGGAGTCCTTGGGGTAAGTTTGTGCGCCAACGGGAAAAACTTGACCAATTGCTCTATGCAGAAATTGCTGATCGCCAACAGCACCCAAATTCCGAACGCATTGATATTCTTTCTTTAATGATGTCAGCGAGAGATGAAGCCGGTCAACCGATGACTCCTCAAGAATTGCGCGATGAGTTGATGACACTAATGTTTGCTGGATATGAAACTACAGCCACAGCAATGGCTTGGGGATTATATTGGATTCACCGTTTGCCAGAAGTGCGCTCAAAATTACTCCAAGAACTAGATACCTTGGAAGATCCCAGCCCGATGGATATTTTCCGACTACCTTATCTCACCGCAGTTTGTAACGAAACATTGCGAATTTACCCAGTAGCAATGTTGACTTTTCCGCGCGTAGTCCAAGTAGAAGGTGTGGAATTACTGGGAAATCAGTTAGAGCCGGGGACAATAGTAGCACCCTGCATCTACTTAACTCATCATCGTGAAGATTTATATCCTCACCCTCAGCAATTTCAGCCAGAGCGCTTTCTGAACCGCCAATTTTCTCCCTATGAATTTATGCCATTTGGGGGTGGTGTTCGTCGCTGTCTGGGCGAGGCTTTGGCGGCATTTGAAATGAAACTAGTATTGGCGACCATCCTCAAAAACTATGAACTGACCTTAACTGACACGCGACCAGAACAACCAAAACGTCGCGGCGTCACACTTGCGCCGGGGAATGGAGTGCAGATAGCGATTACAGGACGACGGACGCAGCAATCCCCGCTAGCCATGACCATAAAGTAGTACTTTGTTAACAAAAGTTGACAATTTGGGAAAAAGGCGATCGCATCGCTTAACGTAGGTAAACACTGGTGTGCTCAGGGATTGCACATGGATTGGATTACCCTACTCAAAGCTCAACAAACAGACTTGATTCAGCGCCTGAAAAAGCCAAAAACCTACGATATCTCATTGCTGGAATGTCCCGGCAAAGGATGTCACAGTGAAATCATGGCATTTTGGGGCGATCGCTTGCAGAAAATTATGGAGTTAGTCAAGCAACAAACAACCATCGTTGCCCAAAATCCTCCACCGACACCATCAGAATATCGTGACGACCCAGAATGGGGAATGCCATTCGCCGACTATTTTCGCGGACAAGCATCCGAGTACTTGTTACGAGAGGAGATAGTCACGCAGGTAATGTCTGACCGTTTCGGGAAGCTGGTAAAAAAAGTACCAGTAGACAGTGTTGCCAACATGATTTTAGATGACGAAGGAAACTTGCGCGGTGAAAGTAAATTTTATTACTTATTAACCGCAAAAGAAAATATTAGTATTCAGGTTCACGTTACCGATGGCGAAAGTTTCAATAGCATCAAAAAAGACAAAGTAAAATGGTCAGTCAGCGCAGCCGATCTCAAAAATCATCAAATTTTCCTCTTCTTGTGCCTATTCTTCCCCTTTAGTGCTGAACGCGGTTACGAAAAAAAAGCACTATTAATGGGTTTTTTACCAACAAATCAAATTGAATATACCCATCCCAAACTAGAAATAACTCCCAACAAATTATTGTACAGCGGTGGATTCAAGCCTTATTTAGAATCAATAGTTAACCAAACAACTGCATCACCAGCAGATACTGTAACACCCGTTTCCACCCCCTCCCCCTCCGCTGCAATAGCCGGATGGGAATGTACACGCACCTTAAAAGGACATACAACAGGAATAAATTGCCTTACCTTTAGCCCAGATCAAACAACACTAGCTAGTGGTAGTCGAGGCGAAACCAAAGTGTGGGACTTCACCACCGGCAAATTGCGCTTCACCCTAGCAGAACACCCCTGGATGGTCGATGGACAAATAGGCGAAATATACACCCTAGCATTTAGTCCAGACGGAAAAACACTAGCCAGTGGTGGTACCGACGCCAAAATTAAAATTTGGCACACAGGCGCAGAAGAAGTGATCGACATTTTAAAAAAACATGACGCAGTAGTTCGGTGCATCACCTTCACTCCTGACGGACAGCAAATTGTCAGTGGTGGAGACGACAGAAAAATTCTCTTTTGGAACCTGCAAAAACGCAAACTAACAATCTCCCTACCGCTAGATGACAGCGCCGCCCACTCCCTAGCACTAAGTACAAACGGGCACATCTTAGCCAGCGGTAGTTACCGCAAAATCAAAGTCTGGCAATTATCAGACACCACCCAGCGGAAATCTCCAGTAGAAACGCAAATCACAACCCTGCACACCCTCACCGGACACACCCACATAGTCAGTTCACTAGCAATAAGTCACGATGGTAAACTACTCCTAAGCGGCAGCCGCGATCGCACAATCAAAATCTGGCAACTAGAAACCGGAAACCTAATCTACACACTCAAAGGACACACCGAAGCAATCAACGCCATCACCCTCAGTCCCGACGGACAGACCCTAGCCAGCGCCAGCAGCGACAAAACCATAAAAATCTGGCACATAGAAACCGGAGAACTCCTCAGCACCTTCACCGGACACACCAAACCCGTAACATCAGTAACCTTCACCCAAGACGGACAAACCCTAGCCAGCGCCAGCACCGACAAAACCATAAAAATCTGGCAAAAATAACCCTCCGCGCCCCTCCGCGCCCCTCCGCGCCCTCCGCGTTTCACCCTCCCCTCAAATAACACCAATGACCCCCTTCCTCCTCAAAATCCTCATCCCCTCCACCCTCCTCTCACTCCTAATCAAATACGCAGCCCCCAGTTTAGCAATCCCCGAAACCACAACAAACGTACTCATAGCCGTCTTATTACCAAGCACCCTCATGGCAAGCATTCTCTTCTGGCGACTCCAAAGCCAGGAAAAAATTAACCCAGAACACTAGGCGAAGGCAAGCAAAGTCAGCTAACCTAACGGTTACTGTGTGTAAGAGGGTGATAATTTGAAACTAGGTCAATGGATAGGTTTAATTGCTCTACTTATTTGCTTGTATATTATTTGGCAAATCAGGGAAGTACTTTTACTGGTATTTGCCGCCGTTATCCTAGCCACTGCTTTAAACAGGCTAGCGTTACAGTTGCAATGCATGGGTATAAAAAAGCGGAGCGCCTCCGTAATGCTCTCTGTAACTATCTTTGTGGCTGTAATCATCGGCTTCTTCTGGCTGATTGTCCCACCTTTTTCCGCCCAATTTCACGAACTGACTGTGCGGGTTCCGAAAGGGATTGGGGTTGTAAATCGTTGGATTGACCAACTGGAAACTCGCATTCCTAGCCAACTGAGTCCTCTAATCCCAGATCTCAACAGCCTCAGTGACCAAGCACAGCCTTTGTTGAATCGGCTACTCGGAAGTTCTTTTGCTTTTGTCTCTCGGTCTTTAGAAGCTGTCTTAAAAACTCTACTGGTATTGGTTTTGGCAGGAATGGTCTTGGCTAATCCGAGTGCTTATCGGCAAGTATTTATCCAGTTATTTCCTTCTTTTTATCGCCGACGCGTCGATCAAATTCTCTATCAATGCGAAGATTCCTTAGGAGGTTGGATGACTGGCGCGGGGATTGCGATGAGTGTTGTCGGTACCATGAGTATCATTGGCTTGGCTGTTTTGCGGATTCCGGCGGCGCTGGCGTTGGCGGTTTTGGCAGGATTTATGAATTTGATTCCCAATTTGGGACCAACTATTAGTGTAATTCCGGCAATGGCGATCGCGTTGTTAGATGCACCGTGGAAATCTTTAGCTGTTTTAGGTCTATATTTTATTATTCAACAAGCCGAGGGTAATTTAATTACACCACTAGTGATGGCGCATCATGCATCCCTATTACCAGCGCTAACCTTGATTTCTCAAGTATTTTTTCTCACCTTCTTTGGATTTCTCGGATTATTTCTCGCAATTCCTCTAACAGTTGTCGGAAAGATTTGGCTTCAAGAAGTCTTGATTAAAGATGTGTTGGATAAATGGGGATATACCAAAGATCCTGAGATGGTTTTAATTTCTGATTTACCCGAAGGTGATGAATCAAAGCCTGTGGGAAAGGTAAATCAAGATGAATAGGAAAAATAGCTCTTTGATCTCCCCAAACCTATCAAAAATCATATTCGACCGCAGGTTCATGTTTCATTGAGACGGAAGTAAAATAAAATAAAATTACCACCATATCCCCATGACATCTATCCCTCAAATCAACCTTACTGAAGACTATCAGCAAAAACTTCAGTACATCCAAAAAGTCACTCAGCAAGATTCTCAGGCTTCTCTACTGGCTGCGATCGATGTTTATTATCGCCAGCTTAAACAAGCAGAAGATCCCCTAGTAAGGCTTAAACATAGTAATTTGATTGGCAGCTTTCAGAGTGATCCTGATTTCTCCGAACAATCTGAAGAAATTTTTCGCTCATTCATGCAAGAAAAAGCATGATTATCACAGACACTGGTCAGTTTATCCTAGTGTTAATATTCCTACTGTAAAATTAACCGCTAAAGGCAGCATCTTCAACCACTGCAAACCTAGTAAAGTTTCCGAAATTCCTTCTCCTGCCAACACAGGAATGATGTATTCCTGTTTATTAAGTAGGACTTTCCCTTCATATATATCAAAATACTCTTCGCCTCGTGCCATTTGCATGGAACGATTTCGCTCAATTACAGACCATCCTAGACTTTCAGCATCTTGAATATCCAGTGCCAACCATCCTGTTGTGAATCCTGTATCTAATAATACTTCAACAGGATATTTATCTCCATTGTTCGCAATCAATTTAATTTCAAAAAATAGCTCTCCAATCTCCCCAAACCTACCAAAAATCATATGCGACCGCAGGTTCCTGTTTCATTGAGACGGAAAGTAACAAGCCAACCACTAGGGTACTGCTGACGGGCTTTTTGATTAGCAACTTCCTCGTCCAAATCAAGAAAATAATCACCAGTGTCAGGTTCAATAATAATGAACCAATTATAATGGTCATCTATCAGTTGAGGGCAAAGTTGGTCAAAAAATACCCGAGCTTTATGACAGCGAATATCTCTTTGGGCTTTCCGTTGAGCTAACTCTTCTGCTGGTATTGTATATTCTGGAAATAGTCTGCCTCGACTACGTGGGCGAGCTTGTTTTGTTTCAGTCATTGTTTACTTGACTTAATCAACCTACTTGTATTGTACTAAAATTCTGCTTCCGCGACACCTTACAATCGACGAATGCCAATTTCTAAACCGTGACAGACACCTGTGAGAAAGTCGAGATCGAGGGTAGCGATTGTGTCGCTGGGTTTGTGATAATGGGGATTGCGTAATAAAGCTGTGTCTGTCACCATCATCGCTGGATAACCTTGATCCCAAAAGTGGGCGTGATCGCTGCTGCGAGTGAGAGGTAAGATTAAACCACGATTAGGTACAGGTAGCCATTCGCTAAGGGTTCCCGATTTACGAATGCTACGACTGAGACAGATTAAATCGCGGATGGTGCGGAAACTGCCAATTAAAGCGATAAAATTACCTTGAGTTGGGTAGAGGCGGTCTAGTGGCGCAGGGTAGCGTTGAGAACCAGGGGTAGAATCGTAGTAGCCCAGCATCTCTAAAGAAATCATTAAGCGTAACTGTTGTTTTTGTTTTTTTAACTCGGCTGCATACTCAGAAGCCCCAGAAGCTTGGACGAAGCCACCTTCTTCCATATCAAAGGCGACTAGCTGAATGGGGTGTTTAGCTTTTTCGGCGGTAAAGATTCTGGCAAATTCGAGCAAAACAGCAACACCTGTAGCATTATCATCAGCACCAGGTGTGCCAGGGACAGTATCATAGTGAGCACCGATTAAAATCGGTGGACGATCGCTATCATTATTGGCAGATGGAATATTCAAAATTAAATTTTGGTGGATTCTGCCGTTGACTGTAAACTCATAAATTTCGACTCTTCCCCATTGTCCCAAAGAGGTGCGAATGTATTCTTGAACAAAAAAATGTCCGGCTGTTGCCAAAAAGGGGTCGCGATCGCGTACTATTTGACCCAGATGATTTTTTAGTCTTGCTTGCAAATCCACTGTTTAATTCCTGTGAACACTCGTTGACCGTGCTTTCCCCAACTGCAAGATACAATAAATCAAGCATTACCTCTAAACATAAATTTATAAGACACAGTAGGAGCAAAACAACGCATGGGCAAGGTAGTCGGCATAGACTTGGGTACAACCAACTCAGTAGTCGCCGTCATGGAGGGTGGCAAGCCGGTGGTGATTGCCAATGCGGAAGGCATGCGGACAACTCCCTCCGTAGTTGGTTTCACTAAAGAAGGTGAACGGGTAGTCGGACAAATGGCGAGACGACAAACCGTCCTCAACCCGAAAAATACTTATTTTGCGGTTAAACGTTTTATTGGTCGTAAGTATTCCGAAATCAACCCCGATTCTCGGCGAGTACCTTACACAATCCGCAAAGACGAAGTCGGAAATATTAAGATTGATTGTCCGCGCCTAGATAAAGAATTCGCCCCAGAAGAAATCTCGGCGATGGTGCTGAAAAAATTGGCAGAGGATGCTAGTACCTATTTAGGTCAGTCTGTGACCGGGGCGGTAATTACAGTCCCTGCTTATTTTAACGATTCTCAGCGCCAAGCCACGCGGGATGCAGGACGAATTGCTGGCTTAGAAGTGTTACGAATTCTCAACGAACCGACAGCAGCATCTTTAGCTTACGGATTAGACCGCAAAGAAAGTCAAACCATCTTAGTCTTTGACTTAGGCGGTGGTACTTTTGATGTGTCAATTTTAGACGTTGGTGATGGCGTATTTGAAGTCAAATCCACTAGTGGAAATACGCAGCTTGGTGGCAATGATTTTGACAAAGTAATTGTCGATTGGTTAGCAGATAAGTTCTTAGAAACAGATAAAATCGATTTAAGAGGCGAACGTCAATCTCTACAACGCTTAATGGAAGCCGCTGAGAAAGCCAAAATTGAGCTTTCGGCAGTAAGTGTGACTGACATTAACTTACCTTTTATTGCCGCGACTGAAGATGGGCCAGTACATTTAGAAACCCGCCTGACACGTTCTGTTTTTGAAAGTCTGTGTGGCGATTTGTTAGGGAAAGTGCGCCAACCGCTGAAACGAGCACTCAAAGATGCGAATATGTCTCCCGCTGCGATTGATGAAGTGGTTTTGGTAGGTGGTTCGACACGGATGCCAATGGTACAGCAACTAGTGCGTGACTTAATTGGCAGAGAACCTAACCAAAATGTCAACCCAGATGAAGTTGTCGCTGTCGGTGCAGCCATTCAAGCGGGAATTTTGGCGGGAGAGGTCAAAGATGTGTTGTTGTTGGATGTGACGCCTCTTTCCCTAGGATTGGAAACGATCGGTGGAGTAATGAAAAAACTTATTCCTCGGAACACGACAATCCCTGTGCGCCGGTCGGATATATTTTCCACTTCCGAGAATAACCAAACAACCGTGGAAGTCCATGTCGTCCAAGGTGAACGGGATATGGCGGCGGGTAATAAGTCACTGGGGCGATTTAAGTTGTATGGCGTTCCGCCCGCACCACGAGGGATACCGCAGATTCAAGTTGCCTTTGATATTGATGCTAATGGAATTTTACAGGTAACAGCCCTCGATCGCACGACTGGTCGCGAGCAAAGTATCACAGTTCAAGATGCTTCAACTTTGAGTGAATCAGAAGTGAATCGGATGATTACGGAAGCTGAACAATATGCGGACACCGACAGAGAACGTAAAGAACGGATTGAGAAGCGGACTCGGGCGGAGGCGTTGATTGTCACTGCGGAAAGACAACTCAAAGAAGTGGCTTTGGATTTTGGCTTGCAATTTGCGCGTAGTCGTCGTCAGCGGATTGACAATATTATTCGGGATTTACGCGAGAGTTTACAGTCAAATAGCGATCGCGGGATTGACCAAACTTACGCCGATTTACAAGATGCTCTGTATGAACTAAATCGCGAAGTTCGGCAATATTACACTGAAGACGATGATGACGATATTATCGGAACGATTAAAGATATCTTTACTGGTGGAGACCGCGACCGCGACCGTGACCGCGACCGCGACCGCAATATAGAACCTTATGGTAGAGAATCGCGTCCTTATAATCGCGAGCCTGAACCTTATGGTAGAGACCGTCCTACATATGGTCGCGATGAACCTTATGGCAAAGACTCGCGTTCTTCTTATGGTCGCGAGCCTGAACCTTATGGTAGAGAACCACGCCCTTCTTCTGGTCGCGATCGCGATCGTTACTCTCCCCCTGATACTAATTCGCGGCGAACACGTCCTAGCTATCAAGATAATTGGGATGATGAGGATGATTGGGTGTAAATAAAAAGCGAAGGTATATGGGAGGATGACCTAACCAAAATACCTTCGCAGGTTTGAGGTAATATACGATACTTGTACTATGAGTACTTTGCTGATTTAGAGTTTTTCGCTTAATTTATAACTCATAACTTGTAACTAAATTGACTTTATATGCAAAATTTGCAGAACTTTCGGGATTACTACGAGATTTTAGGAATATCTAAAGAAGCTACTAGCGAAGAAATTAAAAAGGTTTATCGCCGTTTAGCGCGGCAATATCACCCGGATCTCAATCCAGGAAACAAAGCAGCAGAAGAAAAATTTAAAGATATTGGTCAAGCTTACGAGGTACTATCAGACCCGAATAAGCGGGCGCAATACGATCAGTTTAGCCGCTTGTGGAACCAAAAAGGCTTTCGCGGTGGTAAACAAAACCAAAAGGGAAGAACTTGGCCCGGTTCATCAGCTCGCACAGAAGATGTTAATGTCGGCGACTTTAAAGATTTTAATGACTTCGTTGAGCAAGTTGTCCGAGGTGGAGGACGAAGTGAACAAAATCCTATCGATAACGCTGGTGCTGCAAATGGAAACCGCGATCCGTTTCGTCCAGGGAAGACTCGTACCGAATATACAGTCCCACCGCGTAACAGTCGGCGCGATATTGAAGCCCGGTTAACATTACCGTTAGAAAAAGCTTATCAAGGTGGAAATGAAAGGATTCGTTTGGAAGATGGGCGATCGCTAGAAGTAACTATGCCACCAGGGATGGTCACAGGTCAAACTATTCGCTTGAAAGATCAAGGTATTGGTGGCGGAGACCTTTACTTAAAAATTACCGTCGCCTCCCATGCCTTTTTTAAATTAGAAGGAATGGACATTCGCTGTCAATTGCCAATCTCCCCCAGTGAAGCGGTATTAGGCGGACAAGTGGAAGCACCAACTCTGGATGGATTAGTGAAAATGTCGATTCCTGCAGGTGTGCGGTCTGGTCAGCGCTTACGTTTATCAGGAAAAGGCTACCCGACAGAAAGAGGTAAACGCGGCGATCAATTAGTAGAGATTCAAATTGTCGTTCCCAAAGACCTCAGCCGCCAAGAACGCGAACTTTACGAAAAATTGCGCCAACTAGAAACCTTTAATCCACGAGCTAATTTAGCTTGAGTTTATCTAAGTTATCTCAAGTTAAGGTAAAATCTTGGGCATCGGCTCGTAGTTGCGGTTAAGTGCGCTAAAGCGCAACTACGAACTAAATGCTTATTTAGTAATTCTCCGCATATATGTACCCCAAAGTTCAGCCGCTGCGGCACTACTACCAGAGGTCGGAGAGTTATTATCATTTCCTAACCAGATACCTGTAACTAACTTTCGACTGGGAATAAAACCAATAAACCATAAGTCAACGTTGTTATTAGTGGTGCCAGTTTTACCAGCTTCTTCGCCTTCGCCAATATTCGCCGCCCGACCAGTCCCACCACTCACAACTCCGCGTAACATTCCAGTCACTGTATCGGCGACATTGGGACGGAGAACTTTGACGCTAGCTTGGGAATCTTGGTCAAAAGAGTAAATTACTCGGCACGTTTTTAAATCTTGGCGATCACGACATTCACTACTGTCAAGTATCCGAGTAATTGCGTGGGGGCGATTCCACACTCCATGATTAGCAATTCCACCAAAAGCACCTGTCATCTCCAAGACATTGACGACACTTTGACCAATTACCAAGCCGGGAACTGGATCAAGAGACGATTTGATACCTAATCGCTTTGCCATCCGCACGACTTTATCTAACCCAATCTCTTTCGCAATCCGCAGGGCGACGACATTTTCCGAACGGGCGACACCTGCGTACATATCTAACGCACCGTCACCGGAATGACAGGGTTTATAAAGAAAACCTTGCCAACGTAAAGGCGCACAAGAATAAGAGTTTCCCGGAGAAAGCCCTTGCTCAATTGCGGCGGTGTAGGTAAAAAGTTTAAAGGTGGAACCTGGTTGACGTTGGGCTTGGGTGGCGCGATCAAACTGACTCTTTTGATAATCAGTCCCACCAACCATTGAAATTATCGCCCCATTACTCGAATCTAAAGTCACGAGTGCGCCTTGAGAAAAACCATCTCCGCGACCATTACTGCTGACAAAATTCTTTAATGAGGATTCTGCTTGGGTTTGGATACTAGGATTGAGCTTGGTTTCAATAATAAAGTTGCCTTCTTTGGCTAAGTCTTCACCAACAATTGAGGCTAATTCGCGAAAGACATAATTGTAAAAGTAGGGGGCGATTGTACTTGCTTGTTCTTGACAAATTTTGGCATTGACTTCGATTGGCGATCGCCGAGCGCGATTAGCGTCTTCCGCGCTGATTCTACCTTGTTCCAGCATCCGCTGAATCACGCGATTGCGATAGACCCTAATCCGCTCTCTGTTTTGATTGTCACCGCAAAAACTAAAACCGTTAGGAGCGGGTAAAATTCCTACTAATGTGGCTGATTCTGCTAGAGTTAAATCTTTGGCGGATTTCCCAAAGTAATAACGAGAGGCATCCTCAAAACCGTAAGTATCGACTCCGAGAAAAACCCGATTTAAATAAGTCAGTAAAATTGTATTTTTGCTGTAAAAGGTTTCGAGTTTTAAGGAAACAATTGCTTCCCGCACTTTCCGACCTAAAGAATCCTGTGCGCCAACATAATCACGGAATAAACTCCGCGCGACTTGCTGCGTAATTGTACTAGCGCCTTGCTTGTAACCGCCACTATTTGTATTAATTAGCACCGCCCGTAAAATTCCTAACGGGTCAACCCCAAAGTGCCAATAATAACGCGTATCTTCAGACGCTAGTAAAGCTGCAGGTAGATACGGACCAAAATCCGCAATCTCTTTCATATCAACGTGAGCATTACTACGCGGCTGGCGTAACGGTGTGGTGCCATCTTGTGAGTAAACAACTACTGGCGCACGAGAAGCGGTAGGCAGAGGAGTGACGTTGAATTTCAACCATTCGATACCAATGCCTAATGCCAAGAGTGCCGTGACGCCACCAATACCATAAGCACCCCAGGTAGCAGCCCGCACATAAATTGGTGGTGGATCTACATACTGCAACCGCACTGATGCGGCTAATTCTGGCGGACCTAAAGTTAAAACATCGCCGTGGCGTAATTCCAGAGAACTAACTCGTCGCTTACCCCGATAAATACCGTTGGTGGAATTTTCGTCTTTGATGATAAATACAGGTTGTCGTTGTGTTGAATCTCGCGACAGTGACAGATGAATCTGACTGACGACCGGGTTGCGAACGACAATATCGCAGGATTTGGAACTGCGACCGAGTAAATAGCGATCGCCCAACAGCGGATAAAGCTCAGCCTTAGGAGCCCCCGCATCCTGCACCCAAAGTTCTGGCACTCTGGCATTGGGCTTGAGTGCCAGTTTGGAAAAATCCACTCTAGCTTGAATTGTCTGGACTGCTTGGGTAACTTGGCCAAGAATGGTTCGAGGCTTTTGGGGAGGCTGGGGAGAACTCATGTGTTATTCACACCACCGGGGAAACATCAGGTGGAAGTAAGCGATTTTTTAGACCTAAACATTATTACTTATAACACTTACAGAAAAAGCTTGGATAAACACAATTAGGGAATACTCATTACCGAAACCGCCTCGGTACTGAAGTCGGCTTGATGAATGTCCCAATCAACAAACAAGCAATACCAATATTGATAAATGCGTCGGCAAAATTAAATACAGCAAAATTAATCAGCCGGAAATCGAGGAAATCTACAACATGACCCAAGTTGAAGCGATCAAGACCATTACCTAAAGCTCCGCCTAAAATAAAGCCATAGCCTAATTGTTCCCAACGATTTACCTCTGGCCCAAACACGGCGAGAACCATCAAGCCCATACTCACGACTAAAGATAGCCAACGTAACCACTCAACTTGTCCAGAAAACAGACTAAAAGCAGCTCCTGAATTAGTGATATATGTCAAGTGGAAGACATTTTGCAGGAGTGGTTTTGACTGCCCCAAGCTAAAAGTATGCACTACCCAATATTTTGTCACTTGGTCGCAGAAGAAACTGATCGAGGCAGCAATCCAGAAGAAACGATTTTTCATTCGTCGTAGGAAATGTATAAGCGCTCATGAGCTATTTGCACCTTAATAAAACATTAAGCGCCGCAGAGCATATGCTAATACAGTAGCAGCACAGGCGATCGCTAATTGCCCTGGAATCAGAGAAAAAGAATATTGCGAAGCAGCTGCTAGTAAGGGTACTGACTGGGTCGTGCCTGTCAAATTAGTAAAGTAGGTCAGCAGCAAATAAATTAAACCAGTAATATGGACAGTGACTAGACCGCAAATACAACTGAAGAAAAGCGTCAATAGTTGAGGTTTAGCTTGGAAAGCAAAAAAACCACAAACCCAAGCCCCAGGAATAAAGCCTAATAAGTAGCCAAAATAAGGTTGCTTAACATAACTAATCCCACCACCTTGAGCAAATACAGGCAATAAAGTCAATCCCAGGGCTAAATAAGCGATTTGAGATAGCGCACCAGCATTTTTGCCACCTAAACATCCGACAAGTAACACAGCGCCAATTTGATAGCTGACACCCAAAGATAAACTGTGAATTCCCTGCTGGCTCCAATTCCAAGGTGAATTGGTGATGTAACCTTCCAAGAAGGTGCCACCAATTGTTAGCAGTAAGCCAATCATTGACCATAAAAGTTGATTGGGAGCAGCTACCATTAATCTCAATGAATTTAACCTAAACTTAATCTAAAATTTTGGAAATCTTATCACCCTACAGTGAAATCATAAAGTAGCTTTCAGTGATTGGTCATCGATACGACACAGATGAGATGTAATATTTGTAACCTCTTAACCTATCCTTTACGTGGATCGTGTAATTTGATAGCCAAATGGGGCGAGAATGTCGCCTAAAAATTTGCTATTGTTGCCACGAGCATATATAGCTCAGACACTTTTTGAGTAGTGAATTTATGAGTTCATCAAGCATACCAACAACAGACAGAATTCAGCCGCGTAGTGCTTTCTCGCGGAATCTGGATACTGGCTTTGTTTGGCTGACGCGGATTTTTGCTCTATTAATTGCGGTGACATTAATTTGGATCGCCGTTCAAGTGGCAATCCAAGCGGCTCCAGCTATTCAAAAGTTCGGGATTGGATTTTTGGGAACAAGCACCTGGAACCCAGTTGATAACGTGTATGGCGCTCTGCCGATGATTTATGGCACGCTGGTTACCAGCGCGATCGCTTTAATCATTGCCGTACCCGTGGGTTTAGGAGTCGCAATCTTTTTAAGCGAAGATTATCTCACACCACAATTTCAAACCCCAATTGTGTTTTTGGTGGAATTGTTAGCCGCGATTCCCAGCGTAGTCTATGGTTTGTGGGGAATTTTCGTTTTAGGACCATTGCTAGCAAAGCTCGGTCAACCGTTATACACTTACTTCAATTGGCTACCAATTTTTAACACTCCTCCTTCCAACCGAGGTATTCTCACAGCTGGTGTATTATTGGCAATTATGATTTTGCCAACGATCGCCGCGATTTCTCGTGATGCTTTAATTTCCGTACCTTCGACTTTACGCCAAGCCGCTGTAGGATTAGGATCGACACGCTGGGAAACGATTATTCAAGTATTAGTACCAGCAGCGGTTTCCGGGATTGTCGGGGCGATAATGCTGGCTTTGGGAAGGGCGATCGGGGAGACAATGGCTGTGACAATGGTCATCGGCAACTCTAATAATATCAGTTCTTCGATTTTTGCCCCAGGTAATACCATTCCCTCACTCCTAGCAAGTCAATTTGCTGAGGCTGGCGATTCAGCAACAGATTTCCAGAAACCAGCTTTGCTGTATGCGGCGTTGATTTTGTTTGTGATTACGCTAATTGTGAATATCTTGGCTCAGTTAATCGTGCGCCGAGTACAGAAAATTTAACATTTGATTGCTGCGACTATGACTAGCACACAAGATACAAGCCCTTACGGAAATGTTGGCAGTCTCCGCCGAGCACCGACATCTCCTCGGACACTGTTTAGCACGTTGATGAATGTAGTCGTTTTTACGTGTGTTGCCCTGGCGCTATTACCTTTGCTGGCAGTTCTCTTTTATGTACTTGCTCAAGGTATTAGCAGTTTAAACGTAGAGGCTTTAACTCAGTTACCGCCGCCTCCAGGAGTGCCTGGTGGTGGTTTTGCCAATGCGATCATCGGCACTTTGGTGATGGTCGGGATTGGAGCGCTGATTAGCATTCCATTTGGGGTTTTGGCGGCAATTTATTTATCTGAGTTCAGCACAGATGAAGTTGGAAGTAAAATTGCTGACTGGATACGGTTTGCGACTAATGTTCTCAGTGGCGTACCCTCGATTATTGTGGGTGTGTTTGCCTATGGGATCATCGTGCTCGATCCTTTTGGACTACTTCGCTATAAAGGATACTCAGCTTGGGCGGGTGGTTTCGCTTTGGCAATTCTGATGCTGCCAATTATCATCCGCACGACAGATGAAGCTTTGAAACTAGTACCAACAGAATTGCGTCAAGCTTCTGTGGGTTTAGGTGCAACGCAGTTTGAAACTGTGACACGGGTAGTGTTACCGACTGCAATCCCCGCAATTCTCACAGGTGTCACATTAGCGATCGCGCGGGCTGCTGGTGAAACAGCACCTTTATTGTTTACAGCTTTGTTTACTCAGTTCTGGCCGAATTGGAGTGGCGGTTTAAAAGGACCGACTGCTTCGTTGGCAGTTCTAGTGTATAACTTCGCTACAGCACCTTATAAACATCAACAGGAATTAGCTTGGGCGGCTTCACTGATTCTCGTGTTGATGGTTTTACTTACCAGTGTGATCGCTCGTGTTGCTACTGCGCGAAAAGTTTATCAATAGTCAAGTTTAAGTAAACTAACCAAACATTATTATGCGTTCTGACACGAGAACTGCCAATCAAACAGACAAGGTTTTACGGACAGAGAATTTAAATATCTACTACGGTAAATTTCTCGCCCTAAAAGACGTCAACTTGGATATTGCCAAAAACCAAGTCACAGCTTTTATTGGTCCGTCCGGTTGTGGTAAGAGTACGTTATTGCGGTGTTATAACCGTTTGAACGATTTGATTAAAACTTTTCGGGCAGAAGGAAAGGTTTTCTATAACAATCAAAATCTTTACGGTGCCGATATTGACCCTGTGCAAGTGCGGCGACAAATTGGGATGGTGTTTCAAAGACCTAACCCTTTCCCAAAATCAATTTATGACAATATTGTCTTTGGTCCGCGAATTAACGGCTTTAAAGGCGATTTAGATGAATTGGTCGAGCGCAGTCTCCGCCAAGCGGCTTTGTGGGATGAAGTCAAAGATAAGCTCAGAGAAAGTGGTTTGTCACTATCCGGTGGACAACAACAGCGCTTGTGTATTGCGCGAGCGATCGCCGTACAGCCACAAGTAATCTTAATGGATGAACCTTGTTCTGCGCTTGACCCAAGATCGACTCTTCGCGTTGAAGAGTTAATTCGCGAACTCAAAGAGCACTACACCATCGTCATCGTCACCCACAACATGCAACAAGCATCGCGCGTATCAGACATGACAGCCTTTTTCAACGTTAACCCAACAGACGGTAAACGCCAAGGCTATTTAGTGGAGTACGATCGCACAGAAACAGTATTCCAACATCCCAAAGAACAATCTACTAATGAATACGTGAAAGGGCTTTTCGGTTAAAAAATCTACATTGCTTCTACATAACATCCCCTTCTGCTCATGAGCGCAAAAGGGGATTTTTTTAAAGAGCCAAAAACTAAGCTTCATCAATACCTTGCCTCGCCACGAAGAGTTTGCAAGGTTTCTAAGCTATTCGTACACATTAAAGGTTGAGAAGCTCTTAGATGTGTACGAGATGTTAAAGGTTGTAAATTTTTGTAGATTGGAGATAAGCGGGCGATCGCCTTACCCCCGCGCGTAATAATTACCTCTTCGCCTTGCTCCACTTGAGAAAGAATTTGGCTCAAATGAGACTGAGCCTCGGCAATATTAATTTCCAACAAATTATTAGTGTTAATTGCTTGAGTCGATCATGGCTGAAGATTGTTCTCGTCTATCGATTTCAGCAAGCAATAACTGTTCGCGTTGCTTGACCCAAACTAGGTCTGTTAATAACTTTTGTTTATGTGTACGCAATTCTTCTAAACGATGGTGAAAATAATTTTTATCAAGGAGATTGTTGACTCGCCGTTCTTGTTCCAAATCTGACATAACACCTGCGAAGGCGTATTTTTCTAGTTCATATATTTCCTCTTGCCATTTGATTAGTTCTTCTGTAGTTTTTAGTTTTTCAATTTCCTGTGTCATAGTGCCGTTCCCTTAATTGCTGCTGTCTGCTTAAAAACTCTTGTGCTGCATTGGGAGTAAGTATCATTTCTCCCGAACTTTCCTCTATAAAATAGATAACATAAATATAGTAAAATCCCCCGCTACCCTATACAAGGATAGAAGGGGCTTTTTCTTAGGTTAGTAGTTGCGCTTGAGCGCACCAGAACGCAATTAGAAGCGATAACCCAGACCAGCTTGCAAGCTGATAGCATCACCATCGCTATTCTTGTAAGCACCAATCCCGTACTTAGCATCACCATAAACTACGATATCGGGAGTTAGACCTCTTTCAATCCCCGCCGTGACCACAGGCGCACTCTTATTACCTAAAGGAGTCGCAACACCTTCATTTTGCACAAACGAGTAACCTGCACCAACATAAGCATTGGTATTTTTAGCCACAGGCACATCGTAAGACAAGATTGGCATCACCGTGGAGTTTTGGTCGTTAAATAGCACGGCACCTCGGACAGAAACCGGCACATTTGGCACAGCTAAACGACCTTGAATGTTACCGCCTAAGTTAGCTGCGTCTCCAGTTCTACCACCATTGGTCAGACCAGCTGAGACACCAGCACCGAGGTAACTTCCAGTCATCCCTTTTTGCGGTTGAGTTTGAGCAGTAGCTGGGTTAACTGATGTTAAAACTGGAGCAATAGCTAGTACAGATAAAGCAGAAACTGCGGCGATAGATTTGATAAAACTTTTCATGCAACCCTCTCACTCTTAATCGATTCGTTTAATTCCTTATGTATATAGAATCGCTTAAGAGACCGGCTCTAGCCCTCCTCTGACTGGCTCGCCCAGACGGGTGATATTTTGTCAAGTATTTTTCAAGAATATTTATTAAGCTTTTACCATAAACTCAGTTGTTGAGGTGGTTGATCGAGGTCATTCGCGCCGAATACTGAAACTCCAGATTGTGCTAATAATTGTTGAAAGTAACGGGCGTTGATGGGCGATCGCTCTTCTGTGGGACAATGCAAAAACAAATAAATCCGCGTCCCTGCCTGCAACCACTGTTTGATATAAGTTACCCACTCTGCCATAAATGCCTGATTCGCTAACATATCAGGATGAGAAATAAAGCGAATCAAACTAAAAGGCGCTGTAACGCTAAATTGCACTGGTAATTGCGGTTTTTTACGTTCAGATAGTAATTGCGGGTCATCTTCGCCACTGTAGATTGGGCGCGTGTCTAATAGTACTCGTCCTACACCTAGTTTTTCTAAAAGGGCTGTTAACTGACTTGCATGTGGTTCTATAAACCAGTCGCGATGGCGCACTTCTAGGGCTAGAGGTGTTTCTGTTCGTGGTAAAGCTTCGAGAAAAATGCTGAGGTCTTCAAGTAATGTTGGACTGTAACTAGGCGGTAACTGGGCAAACACGGGACCTAGATGCTGACCCAAACCGCGCATGGATTCGAGAAAATTTAAAGCCTCAGGAATATGAGGTTGGAGTTGTCCGTTATGGGTGATATCTCGCGGTAACTTCAGGCAAAATTCAAACCCAGGAGGCGTTTCTTTTGCCCAACGGTTAACAGTTTCGGAATTAGGGACAGCATAAAAGGTGGTGTTACCTTCAACAGTGGTGAAGCGACGACTATAAACGTGGAGAAAGTCAGCAGGACGAGTGCCTTGAGGATAAACGTCGCCTATCCAACCTTTATATGCCCAGATGGCGCACCCAAGAAAAAGTTGCATATTTTTTACTTTTATGATATGAAAAGTCAAAAAACCCAGAAAAGTTCATCCTGGGTTTTCGGTAAAAGCGGGTGGCGGGAATCGAACCCGCATGATTAGCTTGGAAGGCTAGAGTTTTACCACTAAACTACACCCGCGTTTTTCAGCTTACTTATGATAACACAGCTTTATTGAAAATTCAAGCATTTAGATAAAACGGGGTTATTTAATGGTGACACGTACAACCAGATTACTGAAAATTCGGACTTTGGGATCTTTATCGTAACCAGGCTCAAATCTCTCGTTCTGATAGATTGTTTTTACAATCTGCCGATATAGCTCTTCTTGCCCTTGTAAGCTTGAGGGAGTAATTTCCATGATTGAAACGGCATCAAATTTGCCCTCATCAGATATTACTAAATTAGCGAGGATCGTTACTGTCTGAAATGTAGAAGATCTGCCCAGCAAAATTGGATCAATTGGTAGCTTTTCTTTTCCTAAGTATTTAGCCAGATGTTGGGGTGGTTCTCCACCTGTCAATTGATACCTCTTAGAGAATTTTGTTTGCTCTGACCGCGAGAATATCTGGGATCTTGCTATCAGCCTTCCATCTAATTCTGAATGAATTGGTGTGAATTTCAGTCTGGTGTGGGTCTCAGTCGATCCGTGTGCTGTATTGTCAGAACCTGTTGGCTTAGTGGGAGGCAATGGAGGCTTCACAGGTGGAGTTGGTGGAGTTGGTGGTGGAGTTGGGGAAGTTGGTGGAGTTGGTGGTGGAGTTGGGGAAGTTGGTGGAGTTGGTGGTGGAGTTGGGGAAGTTGGTGGAGTTGGTGGTGGAGTTGGGGAAGTTGGTGGAGTTGGTGGTGGAGTTGGGGAAGTTGGT
>JBBQRU010000099.1:0-20440 GCA_038214545.1 Cyanophyceae cyanobacterium
AAATTATATTTATCCTCTTGGAATCTTTCTGGCTTGATTACAGGTAAATCCTTACCTGTCGTAGCTGATTGGATTTGGGTTGCTTGATGGAAGTATCTTAACAATTGCCCATCGGGAATTTGCGGATAGGTGGTTTGGGTCAGTGAGGGTAAAGCCGTGATTCCCAGAGGCAAATTTTGTTTAACATCAAGTAGATCCGCTAACCCTAATACCGCGATCGCGCCTTCTTGCTCCGGAGCGATATACAATAACTCGTTGACTGCGGCATCGACAAAACCCCCAATTAAATGTGGGCGATAGTCAGTTAAGACACTCGCCAACTCAATATTACCTAGCAAGTGTCCGGTATCCAAACAAATGCGGCGGTAAGCCCGATCTTGATATCGCCATGCAGAACGATAGAACACAGCCGTGAGGGCAATTGCTAACTGGGTACTTTCTAATACCGGATGCCAAAAACAAGCTTTTTGTAAAGATTGCCAAACGTCACTGTCCCAAAAATGGATCAATGAGTGAGTTAAGGGCTGGTAGTTATACAGTCCTGGTGGTAACAAACGAGTCCCACGGGAAATCAAATAGACCTCGGCTGGATATAAGCCACCGGCACTTGGAGACGCCCGGAGATAGACGCCACTCCCCATCGAAGGCATACTTGCAGTGATACCGTAGCTGCAAAATAGCAGTCTGGATAGACGTTGCCACCAGAGATTATCCGGATTGTTGGCTAATTCCTCAGATTCGGCTTCAATATATGGTTTGAGATCGTAAGTGGTGCCAATTTTATACTCTTTAAATGGCACAGGCTGGGTAGCCCAATCTATCCCCTGACTTTTAGACGAGATCGTCTCAGGGTCATATTTGGTACGTTCGTGGTAGTGATGGGCAATTGATTGGCGTAGTTCTGGCATGGAAATTGCAACGCTTCTATTAACTATCTTGGCATTGCCGACGATCGATCGTATTGTCTTCAACTGAGGCGCATATAATCTAACACGCTTTGGCTACGATCTGTACCCTCAGCGGGTTTCATCGAAGTTGAAGGATAGAGTTAACTGAGATTAAAAGAAACGATATAAGGATGATCCACTAATGATCGTAAACCAAAGTGAAACTGGCTGGGAAATAATTTATCATCGCGCTCATGCCTTGTTAGCGGCGGAAATCGCTGGACAATGGCACCAAAAAGATCGTCCTGAACGTTTGATCGAAACGGTAGCAGCGATCTCCCATCATGACGATTTAGAACGCGAATGGGAAGGAAATCATTTGACCCCCGCTGGCACACCTCTAAATTTTACTCTTGATAAAACAACTGACTTGAAAAAGCTGGTCGAATTTACCAAAAATGCTCGTTATCGCGGTAGGTGGGTTGCCTTACTCATCTCCATGCACATGAGCTTTCTGAATGAAGCTAAGCGGGGTTCCTCTTCCGAGATGGACAGTTATTTAGACGAACAACTGGCAAATCAAGAGAAATGGCGCGAAGAATTGCAAATTACTAAAGATGAAGCTGCCTCCGCTTATGCATTTTTTGAATGGTGCGATCGCTTTTCGCTAATTTTGTGCTGTCAAGAATTACCTGCAGGCGAACGTGCTCTAGAAATTGATGCTGGACCTGACGGCAAGCGTTATAGTGTCATACAGCGTGGCGACAAAACTCTCAACGTTATACCTTGGCCGTTTAAAACTGAAAAGTTCTCGGTTAGTGTTGAAGGTTGTGACCTCCACCAAGTACAGTTTCAGAGTAATGATGAACTGACTCAAGCTTTACAAGCTGCGCCGATTAAGACTTTAGAATGGACTCTGGTCAAGAACGGGGTGTAGGTTGTTCCTTATCCCTGTGTCCAAGGTAAGAAAATTGTCATGGAAGCTTCATTCTTCGCTACAGCCAATAAAGCTGACCTGAGGTGTGGTGAAGGTGATGCTTCCGGTATACCATAACACATAACTGTCAAAACTTCCTGCAAATGACTTACCTCAATGTTAAGAGCAGGATTTTGGCAGAGTTTTTGATCTAACTCCATAGCTTCCTCAAAACTGAGATTGCCTAGGACATAGCCTGCTAGTAACTCTTCTAAGGGTTCGGGAGATACAGGTTCCGTCATCATAGTTACAACTACTCAAGCACATCTTTTAATTTTTTTCTTAAATTCAGCAAACCTTGGCGAGAACGTGACTTAATTGTTCCCAGTGGTATGCCAAGCAAAGAGGCAATTTCTGACTGACTGAGATCTTCGTAATAAGCCATCGCTAATGCCTGCCTTTGCTGTTCAGGTAGTTGAGCTAGAGCTTTGCGAACATACTCAGACCGCTGGGCTAAGGATGCTAACTCAAAAGGAGTTGATGGTGATGGTTCAGCAATGGCGATTTGACTCCATCGTTGGAGAAATCTAGAATTGGAACTACTAGAGCGAAGTTTATCAATCGCCCGCGAACGAGTCAGGGTAGTCAAAAAGCTTCCCAACGAGCCGCGAGATGGATTGTAATTGTCACCGCGCCAAAGAATGAGAAATACTTCTTGTGTCAGATCTTCAGCGTCAGTAGGATTGGTTAGAATTCTCAGTGCCAATTTATAAACCAAAGAGGCATAGCGATCGTAAAGAATACCCAAAGCCTCTATTTTGCCAGCTTTCATCTCTCCAAACAGCTGGACATCGCAATGTAGTTCTGTAGAGGAATTTGCTCTGCGCTCATCGGAGCCAAGATGCATCTCAAAACTCCAAAAAGGTAATACAACCAACCTCATGATTCAACCACAGCCTGACAGCATATTTCTGTATTCCATTCACATTCAGACGAATCTATATTTACAATACGGTTGCCAAAGCATTTTGGATTTTCCTGCTTTTAGTTGGCTTCGGTAAGAATTTTAGCCGATTTATTCCCATATCCAATCCAAAACTAGATCTCATCCGTATTCAAAGAGAGACTTGTATCAACATGTCTCAACAAACCCATTATTCGGAGAAACGATTATGAAGCTCAACCTAAAAGTACTTTCTCTAGTTGCTGCTCTAGCTCTGACCACCAGTCTAGCTGCTTGCTCCAGCTCTACTCCTGAAAGCAACAATCTCGCTACTCCAGCTGCTACTCCAGCCGCCGACACCACTCCTAATAGCGCAATGAAGGAAACTCCCGCTGGCGCAATGAAGGAAACTAAAGGAGATGCCATGAAAAAAGGTGACGCCATGAAAAAAGGTGACGCCATGAAAGATGCTAAAGGCGACGCTATGAAAAAGGCTAACCCATAATCATGCATCTGAGCGGGGCTGAGGCTGATTGAAGCGCTACCCCATCACATCTACTCCTCACACATTCAATCCATGCACCAGCAACTCTCACGCCGCCAGTTGATCCAGTTGTCAGCCTTATCGGGAATCGGTTTGCTCCTTAACGGTTGTAATGTCGTCTCGGATCAAATCGGTGAAACCTTTGAACCACTTAACCAGAAGCTACAAGAACTCATCCTGACTCAAAAGCCTGTACCTGAATTTCCGGAAAGTGCGATTGAACCAAAACAGCTAATTATCAATACCTATGACCGAACTCCGGAAATTGACCCAGTCAAATTCCGACTGATTATCGACGGCAATGTCAACAATCCAATACAATTGAGCCTGATAGATATTCAGAAATTACCTTTGACCTCAATGGTAATTCGCCATGTTTGTGTTGAAGGTTGGGCGGCAGTAGTCCAATGGGGAGGAGTGCGAATGCAAGACTTAATGGCGTTGGTGCAGCCGAAGTCTAATGTCCGCTACGTCTATTTTGAGTCTGCGGATGGATATTATGAAAGTTGGGATCTCGCCTCAGTGATGCATCCCCAAACCCTGATGGCTTATCAACATAACGGCAAAACACTCTCAATTGACAACGGTGCGCCGCTTCGCCTCGCCTCGCCGGTGAAACTTGGCTACAAACTGAGTAAATGGGTGACTAAGATTATTTTTGTGGATCAACTGCGACCAAAACAGGGCTACTGGGAAGACCAGGGTTATGAATGGTTTGCCGGATTGTAATCCAGATTTATTTAGTCAAGGAACTTTAAGTAAAAAAATCTATCATTACAATCGTGCCGGAATTTTAGATATTTTGGTTGTAAAAAGCTATGTAGCTTTAGCTAGAAATAATTATGCAAAATACTTGGTGGCTGAGATATGTGTCAGTAATTTTACTATTTACTCCGGTGATAGCTTTAAGTACACAGGTTAAAGCCGCACCTCTCTATTTGGCGCAAGTGGATAATGCTTATGACCAATATATGGATCTTGGCTACACAGCAGCCAGACAGAGACAGTATTCCCGTGCTTTAAGATATTTTCAGCAAGCTCTTTGGGAACGTCCTGGAGATTGGTATGCGAATATAGCTGTAAACAACGTTCGCAGCTATGTAAATAGCGGTAGCTGGTTTTCGTCTCCTTTTGGCAGACCAAATCGGCGCGGGTCGGCTGGGTCGCGAAATAACAGTTGTTTACAAAGCGAACAAGATGCCGTTGCCTTAATCCCCAAAAAAGGTACTCAACTGACAACATCTGGATATCCGACATTTTATTTCTATGTACCCCCAAACTCAGCCCACGGTTTCGAGTTTAGTTTGCACGATAACAACAGCGATCAGCCCTTATACCAAGGAAAGTTTCCGGCGGTGACACAGTCAGAAGGTATTGTCAGCGTCACTATTCCCTATTATGCGATGCCGGCACTCGTCACCAACAAAATATATAGTTGGAGTCTCTCCATCGTTTGTGATACTGATCATCGCGATCAAGATTTGTTGATTGAAGGCTCAATTCAACGCCTACAGCCTAATCCCCACCTGAGTATGGAGTTGTTCAAAGCAACATTGCGCGATCGCGCCCGTCTTTACGCTACAGCCGGATTCTGGCAAGATACAATCACGACTCTCGCCGAATTACGTCGCTACCACCCTAAAGATTTAGAAGTTCAGAAGGACTGGGAAAATTTGTTAAAATCAATCGATTTAACAGAAATTGCCGCAGTCCCACTAGTTCCCGATTATACTCCGTACTCTAAAAAATAGCCCATTATAGCTGGAGGAGAGCCTGAAGTACCTCTTGGACTGACTGATATCTTACATGGGAATTGTAAGCTACCATGCGGTCAAGAATGGTGGCTAATTGTATTGAAGTTTGGGCTAAGTGCCGCCAAATTAGCACATTATCATTTTCAATATTAGGCATGACTGACTCACCAGCAGCCGGATTCTTGATAGTTTGAGACAAATGATCTCGCGGTGGGAGATTCGGATCTAATTTGGTAGGGATTAACAATCCGCCTGTATTCAAATTTATGGTTGTTTCATCAAGATAATGCCAAATCTGGGTATCGTCCTGTGATACACTGGGGATCATCAAGGAGCCTGTATTTGGATCTCTCACAAATCTTTTCGCCGGCACTCCAGTTAAGGCTTGAATTCCAATCATTCCCAAAGCATAAAGGTCACTGTTGAGCTGAGGATGACCCATCATTTGTTCCGGTGGAGAATAACCAGCAGTTCCAATGGCAATTGTCTGGTTTTCTGCTTCTGGCTGTGTCTGCATCATCTTCACCGCCCCAAAATCAATTAAAACCAGACGCTGGTCGCTAGTGCGACGAATTAAATTACTTGGTTTAATATCTCGATGGATTGCCTGATGACTGTGTACGAAAACCAATACCTTTAAAATATCTTTAAGTAAATCGATCACTTGTGCCTCGGTTAGGCAAGATCCGGTAAGTTCATCTTGCAGGGAATGACCAGAGATAAATTCTTGAACCAGATAAAATTGCTCGTCTACTTCAAAATTAGCCAATAGTTGCGGAATCTGGTCATGCTTGCCCAAAATTTCGAGTATTTCAGCTTCAGTTTGAAACAGCCTTCTCGCCACATTTAAAAACTGCGAATCTTGAAAAGCCGGTCGCAAGTGCTTCACTACACACAAAGGATTACCAGGACGTTGTGTATCCTCAGCTAAATAAGTGCGACTAAATCCACCACCACCTAAGTTTGTTGTGATCTTGTAACGTAAATTTAAGACTGAGCCTAGTTGGATACGCTCTTCGACATTAACAGTCGTACCTCCGTTCTGTAACATTTGTAACCGGGCGATAGTTAGTTCTTGTGTTTGCAGTAGTGCCGCGAATTTAGTACTTTCTTGTTTAAGCTGAATTTCGCGATGAGCAACAACACTAGAACCAGCTAACACTAATCCTAATACTGGCGGCACAATCGGTAGCCATCCAGAGTAAATAAAAATCACGAAGTTAGTGCCAAAAATCACACCTAAGGTAACAACACCAACTAGCCCTAAATAGCGAAAACGTTGGATTCGCCATGCCAAAATTCCACCGCAGAAAGTCCAACAAGTAATCCACAAAACCTCTCCCCATTGTGGTAGAAACCAAAACAACTGTTGATGATCGAGTACAGCACTGAGAATCTGACTTACCATCTGCGCCTGCACCACAACTCCTGGCATCTTAGGATTGTTAGGGTTGTTGTTATATGGGGTATAAAAAAAATCTTTAATTGTAGTAGCAGTCGAACCAATCAGGATGACATTGTCCTTTACCCAAGCCGGATCAAGGCGATCTTCCAGAACTTGACTAACAGTAACAATTCTAGCAACTTGTTTACGGTAACGTAGTAAAATTTGGTAGCCATGATCGTTCACATGCTGATAGCCACCAGAATCACTTTTCAGGGGTTTAAATACCGTATTTCCCAGTTGTAACTCTTTGTTTGACGTAGATTGCATCACAATCCCTTTGTCTGCTAGGTAGGGGAGTGAGACTTGCAAAGCTAGGGAAAAAGGAGTTGTACAAGCAGATGCCGATTCCGGAGTAATTGACAGGAGGTTGCGCCGAATTACACCATCATCATCCTCGACTACATCGCTAAAACCAACTTGTTCCGGTGCAACTCCTGACGGTGGCGGTGTGGCAGGATTATCAACATCAGCATAGCGGCAGATACTAATAATATTCTCACTTCGGCGCAGATGCTGTAATAATTGAGCATGATCAGGCTCCTGAGGAATATCTCGATAAATATCGAGACCCATCACACGCGGTTGATAACTCTGTAGTTTCAACAGCAAACGATCTAAAATCTCCCCAGTTAGCGGCCAATGCAACTTTTGGATATCAGCCTCAGTCACAGCAACTACCAGAATACGCCGATCTGTACCGGGATCAGGACGAATAGTAGTTAAAGAGTCAAAAATTTTCAATTCTACAGGCTCAAAAACTCCTAATCGCTGTATCCCCAATAACAAAATCGTCACAATTGCACTTTTAACAATAACTGGCTGTATATGTATTCTCAAGCTGGCGAACATAATGTAAAAAGTTTTTCTCAACAGAATCGCATTTTTTGGCTCAGTAGTAGAAGATTCAGCACAAAATTCTTCATCAACACCCTAATAGTTTTCCACCAACTGTGTGGCTCGCGCACTTTCTGCTTCACACCCTCTGTCCAATGGCGTTAGAATCTCCCTGAAGAAACTCTGCGTTTTCTAAAGTTATGTAACCCTGATGCTAGCAAAAATCTAATATATTCAGTGATAATACAGAAGTGACAACATTTAAATATCCCTTTAGTGCTGTGAAATACACCTGCCTAGCTACTACCCTAACCCTAGTCCTGACGGCTAGCCTAGCCCAAGCGCAACAGATTGTTCCAGCTAAAGACAATACAAATACAATTGTCACTCCTAATGGCAACAAGATTGACATCACTGGTGGTACAACTTCCCGTGACGGTAATAATCTTTTCCACAGTTTTACAGAATTTGGCGTTCAATCAGGACAAACAGCTAACTTCCTCGCCAACCCTACCATGCAAAATATTCTGGGTCGGGTAACGGGAGGTAACGCCTCGCTGATCAATGGCTTAATTCAAGTCACAAATAGTAACGCCAACCTGTTCTTAATGAATCCTTCAGGATTTGTATTTGGTGCCAACGCTAGTTTAAATGTGCCAGGATCTTTCACTGCTACCACTGCTAATGGTATTGGTTTTAGCAACATCTGGTTTAACGCGATCGGTAATAATGACTATCTAGCATTAGTCGGAAATCCGAATAGCTTTGCTTTTACCATGAGCCAACCAGGGGCGATCGTCAATAGTGGTAATCTGGCGGTAGGTAAAGGGCAAAATTTAACTTTATTAGGCAGCAAGGTTGTTAACAATGGACAACTGACAGCCCCATCGGGACAAGTTATCGTCACACCTGTACCTGGACAAAATCTCGTCCGCCTCAGCCAACTAGGTCAGGTGTTAAGTCTAGAAATTCAGCCACTAACAGCAAACAGCAATCAACCTAACAATTGGACGCTTCCCATTTCCACTTTGCCTGAATTGCTGACTTTGGGTAATATCTCTTCAAATAACCCAATTAATTCTGTCCAACCCAGCAATCCACCAACGACAACCCCAATTACAGTCCAAACCCCCAGCAACCCACCAACGACAACCACCCCAATTACAGCCCCGGCTAATTCTCCAATTGCGACTGACACAGTATCCTCTCCCAGTCCGATACCAGTACCTGTTAAGCAATCCCCCGCCCTAAGTAACTCCCCATCTCCGATACCGACTAGTTCTATACCAGTTGGTTCTTCAATTACGACTGACCCCTCAACACCAACAACATCTCCAAGTCCGATTCCCTCACCAGGGACAACTATTGGTGTTAAGCCAAGTGTCGCCGTCCCTTCACCATCGCTAATAACAACATCTCCTCCCAGTTCAATATCAGCAACAACCTCTCCCAGTCCAATTCCCACACCAACTGGGGTTAAGCCATTGCCTGACCCAGCAACTACTCCTTCAACCTCGACAAATACTGACAAACCAAATCCAAATCGGATTGTCGCCTCACCTTCTCCGATTGTGATTCAGTCACCTTCAGACCCACCAGTACTGAATCCTACTTCCAGTCCAACACCAGTACTGAATCCTACTTCCAGTCCAACACCCTTGTCAAAACCGAGTCCGGTTGTATCGCCAACTCCTATAGTGCTCGATACACCCACAGATATAGGAATTAAATCCCCCTCTCTCAATCCGATTCCGTCATCTGTCCCAGACACTAGTGGAATCAAACCCTCTATCCCTTCCTCACAAATACTGGGCGATTCACCCCAACTTCCATCTTTGGAATCACTTAACTATTCCCATTCTCCGATTCCAATTACTAACCCGACGCAATCAGCAACACAAATTCCGAACCAAAACAATTCCCCAGCGACAATAGTGCCATCATCGGGAATATCATCACCAGCATTACCAGCACCGATCGCTAGTCCAAGCACTGTAATCAACCAAGCTTCCCCACCATCTGTAGGTACGGGAACACAGACACCGATTGCTTCCCCTTCACCTACCGTTGTGTCATCCGGCAATCTGACTGTGGCAGCGCCATCATCAATTTCGCTCTTATCAACTGCAAACCCAAATTTATCTACAAATCCAACGCGACCATCTGTTTCCAATTCAGCAGCCTTGCCAAATTCCCGAGAAACAATCTCCTCAGGTAAAGGCACTTTTATGGTTGCTTGTCTTGGTAAAGGTAATGTCAAAGATAGGTTACAAGCTTGTCAAACATTATTGGCTATTCAGCAGCAAAGCGGTGACACAATTGGTGTTGGGGCGACTCTCAATAATTTGGGATTACTTGATCGCGAAATGGGACACAACGATCGCGCCCTTGGCCTCTATCAACAAGCTTTGGCCATCCACAAACGACTGGATCAAAAACCTTACCAAGTAGCTATTCTCAATAATATGGGGTTAGTCTACCAAGAACGCGGAGAATATGCCCAAGCCCTCAAATCCTATGAGCAAGCCCTTGGGATTTACCGAGATATTAAAAGTGATTCTAGTCAAGGACGTATATTTAATAACCTCGGCTCCCTGTATCAACAGCTAGGTGATTACACACAAGCGTTAAAATCTTATCAACAATCTTTACAGCTTGCCAACGCCAATGGCGATCGCTCAAATGTCGGCAACACCCTGCATAATCTGGGCTTTCTCCACAACCAACTCAAAGAATATTCTCAAGCAAAAGAGTCTTATCAACAAGCTCTGGTAATTCGCCAAGAACTCAAAGATCAACTCGGAGAAGGAATCACTCTCAATAATATTGGGTTAATGTCAGATCGTCTGGGAGAGCATTCCCAAGCATTAGCATCATTGAACCAAGCGCGGGAGATCTTTGAACATCTCGGCAATCGTGCCAGTGTTGGCAATACTCTTGATAGTCTGGGGACAGTTTACAAAAGTTTAGGTAAATATCCTCAAGCGCTCAAATCTTATCAGCAAGCCTTAGTTATTCTCCAAGAAGTTGGAGCGCGGGATATTGAACGAGATACTCTCGGTCACATGGGCGAGTTGTTTGCTCAACAACACCAATCTGAATTAGCGATTATTTTTTACAAGCGGTCGGTTAACGTCACTGAAGCGATTCGCCAAGATCTGCGGACACTTTCTCAAGATCAGCAAAAGTCTTACGCTAATACTGTCGCTCTTCATTATCGCTCCCTCACTGACTTACTCTTACGGCAAAATCGCGTACTCGAAGCCCAGCAAGTTTTAGACTTACTCAAAGTCCAAGAAATTCAAGACTATCTGCACAATGTCAGAGGTGCTGATTTAAATGTTTTGGGAATTGATAATTTACCTACCGAACAGCAAATCCTTGATAAATACACAGCAATTCAAAATCAAGCCACTGAATTGGGTAAAGAACTCGCAGATCTGGAAAATATTCCGGAGACGCGGCGAACAACTGCACAAAAGCAGCGGATAGCCCTACTTGAACAAAATCAAGAAAAGATTTTAGCGGATTTTAATCAGTTTGCCCAAAGTCCCGAAATTGTCGCCTTAGTGCAGCAACTGAGCAAAGCTACGCCGCGAGAGAATCTCAATCTCACACAACTCAACAAACTACGAGATGAACTCAAACAAATCCCCGGCTCAGTATTGCTTTATCCGCTGATTTTACCAGACCGTCTGGAGATCGTCCTCGTCACGGCTAATTCTCCGCCGATTCATCGCTCTGTCGCGGTTAATAGCGTAGAACTGAATCGGGAGATTTCCGAATTTCTGACGGCATTGAAAACTCCTAGTGATAATGGTAAAGCTCCGGCAACCCAGCTTTATAATCATTTAATTAAGCCGATCGAAAACGAACTTGCTCAAGCTGGTGCGAAAACGATTATCTACGCTCCTGATGGACAGTTGCGTTACATTCCATTGGCGGCTTTGTATGACGGTAAGCAATGGCTGGTTGAACGCTTCCGAATTAATAATATTACTGCTGCCTCTTTAACAAATATTACCGCTCAACCTCATACTGAACCCCGTGTCTTAGCCGCTGCTTTTACTAAAGGTCTTTATACAATTGGCTTTGGTAAGCGTCAGATGACTTTTAAGGGGTTGAGTTACGCTGAGGATGAAATTGCCGGTCTCGCCGCTGCAATTCCGCAAACTACTCAGCTACTTAACCAGAGATTTAGCCCTGAGGCGACCATCCCGCAGATGAATCAATACTCAATTGTCCATCTGGCGACTCATGCGGCTTTTCTTTTGGGAGAACCAGAAGATTCTTACATCTTGTTTGGTAATGGCAAACTCGTTACTTTAAAAGATGTCCAGAAATGGTCACTCAAAAATGTGGATTTAGTAGTATTGAGTGCTTGCGAAACAGGTATTGGTGGGAAATTGGGTAATGGAGAGGAAATTTTGGGATTTGGTTATCAAATTCAGTTGACAGGTGCTAAGGCAGCGATCGCATCTCTTTGGGATGTCAATGATGGGAGTACTCAATTACTCATGGATGCTTTTTATTCTGGGTTAAGAACTGGCAAAATGCCCAAAGCCGAAGCCCTGCGTCAAGCCCAAATTGCGCTGATTACGAACAACTACTCAGCTTTTGCTGGTAAACAGGATACACAGATTATCACTGACAGAGCTAGCGATCGCCCGCAGCCAACTTACAACCGTCTGAATCATCCTTATTACTGGGCACCTTTCATTTTGATTGGCAATGGATTGTGAAGCAATTCGCAATTTCCTCATCTCACGCATAAATGCGTCTCATTCAATTTAATGAGTCCGTAATTGCGAATTGCGAATTGTTTTATGCTGACTTTTTTGCCCAACACCAAGCTAAAGCATGATAAATAATTTGCCCCTTCAGAGATATTGGTTCGATTGGTTTTTCCGGATCTCCGGCTAGATCTTTCAAGGCTTGCTCAAATATATCTTGGGGTAGTATATTTACCTGTAGCTGCGACTCCGTAGAATCGACATACTGCTCAAATTTGCCATTAGCTAAAGAGTGGATAACTTTAATTAGCGGATATTTTTTAGTTAGTTTTAGCTCCTGTTGCAGAATTTTAGCGACGATTTTCAACTTTATATAAATACTAATAGGTAAAACAATTGATGTCTTCTGTTTAAGCACAGAAATTCTCTCCTTTAATTTTTATCTAGTTCAACAGTTAAATTATTCAAGACTACTAAGAGTTGCGGAATCTCCAATAGGGTGACATCTAGTCCAATTTTTCTCATAATAAAAGCGTTAAGCCTTTGCTCAATAGCAACTAAATATTGCTTGCCAAAAAGCTCCTTTAATTTATGAAGAACATCAGCATCAAGAGTCATTTGTTGTTTTCCATACTGACTTGACTTACTCATATTTTCCTTATATTTTATGATTAACTTGATACAATCATATTGAATAGAATAAAGTTGTACCGACAATATAGGTTCTATTTGTAAGCTTAATTACACTGCATCTATTTCCATGACACTGACGAATAGCGACTGGTTTGTCTAGTTCCAGGCTAGACAGGAAACAAGCGCTTTCAATAGTGTGATCTCAAGATAAAATGCGGTGGCAGCTTTTTCGGCTTGCACTCTGGTAAACCTAGTATAGCATGTATGAAATGGTACTGAGTGTAAGCCCTAGTCCTTGACCGAATTAAGAATCCGCCTCAATTACAGCGATGTTTTGCCTAAGTAATAGATGCTACTAATTTTAATAAAGCGGGATTGACAATTGCTAAAATCAATGAGCCGAGTAATGCGCTCCAAAATCCCCAGCGTAAACGAAAGCCATCAACCAAATAAGCGGCTACGCTAAAGAGAATCGCATTTAAGACTAGCAGAAATAATCCTAAAGTCAGAAAAATCAGCGGTAAACTCAGAAAGCTTAGGACGGGCAAAAATAAAGCATTCAAAACGCCAAATACGGCAGCGGCGATGACAGCCTTACCAAAACTATCGATTTCTACACCAATCGGCAATTTGGAAATAATTAGAAAACTTACAGCCGTCACCAGCCAGGTTACAATCAGCCCAATCATATTAAATCTCCTGATCGTTGGAACTTCTAGCCAGCGTCGAAACCTTGATTTTTAGGCTTCTCTGACTATCAGCGTCTACTTTTTCGCAAAATTTGCCATCAATCGCAAGGTATAAATAGAATATCTCTTGTGAAAGAGCGTTCCTCATGATTGGCGTCCCAGGCTGAAAACCGTTATCGTTTGATATATACTGATTAACTATGAGCGAAAATCCTCTTTGAGAGCAGAACCATTAAATTTTTCCTGATCGTAAAAATAAGAAGTTCTGATTGGATAGGGAAGAATTATCCCTTCGTGATCGCAAAGTTCTTTAATCGTCAACAAAACCCGCGTTTGAGTGCGGAGCAGACTCGCTTGTTGTGGTAATGTCCAATAACGCACCACTAAGTCAATAGAACTGCTACCAAAGCGGGTGACATCCACAATTGCTCCTGGCTCGATAAAAACTCCTTCAACCTCGGTTAATGCGGCTTGAATCTTTTGAATAGCGGTAGCGAGTGGTGTATTAAAGTCAACACCAATAGTTAAATCAGTTCGCCGGCAAGTATAGGCTGTTAAGATTTTTACAGGTTGTGTCAATAACATTGAGTTAGGTAATAGCACGCGCTCACCTTGATAAGTGAGAATTTGGGTATTGAGAAAGTCAATCTCCTCAATAGTGCCTTCAAAACCGCCAACCAACACTTGGTCTTGTAACTTAAACTGTTCCTGTAACAACAGCAGGACTCCCGCAATAAAATTTTTGCAGAGATCTTGAAAAACTAAGCCAATCGCCACTGACCCTAAACCCAATAAGGCGAGGATGTCGCCCAGACGGAGGCTTGGGAAGGCAATTACCCCCGCAGCTAAAGCCCCAACGACCCAAATCGTTACATAGGCGGCGTTAGTAAAAAGAGATCGCAAGGAATGACTGCGAATCATCTTTCCCAAAACTTTAGCAATTATTTTTTTGAATTTATTGGCTATATACCGAGTCAGTAAGAGAACAACAATGGCGACCAAAATCCCTGGTAAAGCCTTGATACCGCTACCAACAAGCTCCAATAGACTAGTTTCAATCTTTTGAATCAGAGCATTCATAGGTTAAAGTCACCGATCGCTGCTTTTAGATGCAGTATAAATTACAGGATGTGCCAATATTCACTTGGACACACAAATATCATTATTTACCTCCGTCCTAATTCTCTTAACATCATATCTGCCCAAGCCTCATCTTCTTTTTTTAACGGAGGGATAGGTGATTGAGTGTAATCTATTTTTAAGTCTAGTTTTTTACTTCCGCATGGCGATCGCAAAATATCGGAGTGCAAATACCGCAAATTACGAACTTCACATATAATGGTGTTTTTCTTTGATCTCTTACTTGCAAATCAGATGAAACGCGATCGCTTCAAAGTAATACTGAGTCTAGCTATTTTAGCAATGTGCTTATTCGGAATAAGTGCTAAAGCCTTAAACAAGACATCGTTAGTATATTACGTTGCCACTAATGGTAATGATAATTACCCAGGCACTAACAATCAACCGTTAAAAACAATTCAACAGGCAGTAAACAAGATAACTCATAATGGTGGCATCATCTATTTGCGTAGCGGCACTTACCAATTTGATGAAGCTACTTGGATACCAGTAGAACACAGTGGTACTGTGAATTCACATTTAGTGATTCGACCATATCAGAATGAATTGGTGATTTTAGACGGTAACTTCAAAGCCGATAGTTGTATTTCTGTTGGTGGAGAGTATGTTGATGTGATCGGATTTGAGTGTCGCCATGCCAAAAACGGGATCGTCGGTTGGGGTGCTACGCATTTACAGGTTTTTAATAATACAATCCACGATGTAAATGCTACAGGAATTGGTATCTACGCACCGAAAATTTTTGGCACTAAAGATATTCTGGTAAATCACAACACGGTTTACCACACAAACTTAAATAATCAATCGCGCCGACGAGATGGGAGCTGGGGTGCAGGAATTGCCATCACCCGGACGGAGTTAGCAACTGTCACCAATAATCGGGTTTACGAAAATTATGGTGAAGGTATAACTTCTACTTTGTCACACAATGTGGTCGCAGCCAACAATGTCTTCTACGACAACTACAGTGTAGAAATGTACATGGATAACACCACTAATACTGTATTCGAGAATAATTTAATTTACAATACAGGCAATCAAAATTATTTTCGCTTAATCAACGATCGCTTCAGTCCGGCAACGGGGATACAGATGGCAAACGAAATCTATGAAGCCGCCAATCCACTCAACAATAATATAATTCGTAATAATATTGTGATTAATGGTCTCGTGGGATTGACCTATGGCAATTATGGTAGCGGTGGCGGGATCAAGAATACACAAATTTTGAACAACACCTTTTACCAAAATAGTGGCAGATTGCTGAGTATTGCGATCGCTAACCACGAGAATACAGTTTTCATCAACAATATTTTTTACCAGACACCTTCTTCACCGATATCCTCCTTACCGCCAAATCTGACGGGACTGAATTTTCAGCACAACCTTTGGTATGGCGATCATACTAGCGCCGATGCTAGCCTAAACTTTAGCGATCCCAAATTTATCAACCCAGGTAGCTTTTTTGCTAAAGACTACAAATTGCAGAAAGGATCGCCAGCCATCAATGCCGGTGTCTCTTTAAGAGAAGTTTCAAAAGATTATTTTGGCAATCGCCGACCGATTAATGGTGGATACGACATTGGCGCACATGAGTTTGGTGGCACAAAATAAATCACACGGCGTCCTGATTTATACTATGATTTAATCAATTGTACGTAACTGTGAAGATAGATTACACTGATCAGTGATATTTCTTATAAAAGGAAACAAAATAAACATCAGTCAGTCAATCATACCTGTTTTAATAAGTCAGAAATAACAAGCCCAAATTAAGAGGTATAAAGGTTTATGCGTGTTTTAATGGTGTATCCGGTATTTCCCAAAACCTTTTGGTCATACGAAAAAATCCTCGAATTAGTAAATCGTAAAGTCTTGCTTCCGCCTTTAGGTTTGGTGACAGTGGCGGCAATCTTACCGCAAGAATGGGAATATAAACTGGTAGATCGCAACATCCGCGCCTGCACCGAGGCAGAATGGGCATGGGCAGATTTGGTAATTTTCTCTGCCATGATTGTTCAAAAACAAGATTTGCTCGAACAAATTCACGAAGCCAAACGACGCGGTAAGCGGGTCGCTGTCGGTGGTCCTTACCCAACATCAGTCCCGCAGCCATTTCAAGACGCTGGCGCAGATTATTTGATTCTCGATGAAGGCGAAATCACCTTACCGATGTTCGTAGAAGCAATTAATCGGGGTGAAACATCTGGCATTTTCCGCACTACAGAAAAACCAGATGTGACAATCACACCGATACCTCGCTTTGATTTATTGGAAATGGACGCCTATGATTCCATGTCGGTGCAATTTTCCCGTGGTTGTCCCTTCCAGTGCGAGTTTTGCGACATTATTGTTCTTTATGGTCGTAAACCACGCACTAAAAACCCAGAGCAATTACTAGCTGAATTAGATTATTTATATAAGTTAGGTTGGCGGCGTGGTGTGTTTATGGTCGATGATAACTTCATCGGCAACAAGCGGAATGTGAAGTTGCTGCTCAAAGAGTTAAAAATCTGGATGGCAGAACATAAATATCCGTTTAATTTTGATACAGAAGCTTCTGTTGACTTGGCACAAGACGCCGAGATGATGGAATTGATGGTTGAGTGCGGCTTTAAAGCAGTGTTTTTGGGAATTGAAACACCGGATGAAGATAGCCTGCAAATGACCAAGAAGTTTCAAAATACCCGCAGTTCCCTGGTAGAAGCAGTAGAAACTATTACCAAAACCGGCTTACGCCCGATGGCTGGCTTTATCATTGGGTTTGACGGGGAAAAAGCTGGTGCAGGTTCACGCATTGTCCGTTTCGCCGAACAAGCAGCTATTCCTTCCACAACCTTTGCCATGTTGCAAGCCTTGCCAAATACAGCCCTGTGGCATCGCCTGACTAGAGAAGGACGACTCCGGGAAGATACAGACGGTAACATCAACCAAACAACTTTGATGAACTTTCTCCCTACCCGTCCCTTAGAAGATATTGCCAGAGAATACGTAGAAGCATTTTGTGCTCTGTATGATCCAGTATCATACTTAGACCGAACCTACCGTTGCTTCCTGATGATGGGTTCGCCATCCTGGAAAGCTCCAGCGAAGAAGCCAAGTTTGGTAGATTTGAAAGCACTGCTGATTGTAGTGTGGCGACAAGGTATCAAACGGGAAACTCGTTGGAAATTCTGGCATCACTTGTTCAGCATCATCAAGCGCAATCCGGATGTGTGGGAGCATTACCTCAGTGTTTGCGCTCATAATGAGCATTTCCTAGAATATCGCCAAATTGTTCGCGATGAAATCGAAGCGCAGCTAGCCGTATATCTGGCACATGGCGTAGAAAAGCCATATGAACTCCCGCCAGTAGCAGCACCAGCACCAGCTTACATTCCTGAGGCGATCGCCAGTTAGAAGTGGGGTGTGGGGAGCACTGCCCCTACACCCTTTTTTAGCAAATAATCACGCTTCATTGCGAATTAAGAAGAACGCATCAACAACTTGATAAGTTCTGCCAATATGAATAAGGCATTTTGAGTCATCAAGGAGATTACTGTGACAATGAGATCAAATCGTTTGAGTGCTGAGCGCGAAGATTTTAGTGAATATGTTGCCCACCTTCAATTACATATGGCACTACAAGCACGGAATCTGGTTCCTACCCTCAGTCAAACCGGCAGAGATAGCCGAGGGGAGTTACTGCATCAAACACAGGCGAATTTTGAAAAACTAATCTCCCGACAAGCAATTTAATATACGTAAATCTCCATTAATCTTAAAATCAAATAAAATGAAGGCAGTCCTAGCTCAAATGAAGTGCAAACCGCACTTTGGCAAGGTCTGCTTTTTAATATGGCTAGTATTCACTCGCTCTGTGAGTGACGAGGCGCTAAAATATATTCGAGCAACATCCCTAACCAGTTATTTAAGGCGCTCCTGGCGGCCCAAATCAAAATGACTTCTTTGCTTCCCCAAAATCACAGCGTTGTCATCCGCCCTGTCCAATACCGGGACTTGGATGGCATCGAACGGCTAACGGTCGAGTCATTTACAGATGAAACCCCAACAGGAGCGAATTCGCTTAGCGTACAGCTCGAAGGGTTTCGCCGTTGGTACGGGTTACTGAAATTTTTGAGTTTGTTTCCCAATCCTTTGAAGTATCGCTTGTGTACCTATGTAGCTGAGCAAGCGCGGACATTGCTGGGGGTGATTCAAGTATCCCCTTTTAACCGCACCCGGAGTACTTGGCGAGTTGAAAAAGTTGCCGTTGACAGTAGTGCGGGAAAGCTGGCTGTTGGTTCTCAGCTTTTACGCCACTGTTTTGAATCTATTTTGGAGGCTCGGACTTGGCTATTAGAAGTCAATGTCAACGATAAAGAAGCACTAGCTTTATATCGTCAAAATGGCTTTCAACCTTTGGCACACATGACTTACTGGCAAATTTCACCAGAGTTATTGTCAGCATTAGCACAAGCAGAGCCAGATTTACCCAACTTGTTACCCGTCAGCAATGCTGATGCTCAGTTGCTATATCAATTAGATACAGCATCGATGCCACCTTTAGTCAGGCAGGTGTTTGACCGTCATACCCATGATTTTAAAAGTAGCCTGGTGAATGCCCTGACTGATGGCGTCAAGCAATGGTTCACAAAAACGGAAGTTGTGAGTGGCTACGTGTTTGAACCTCAGCGCAAAGCGGCTATTGGTTATTTTCAAGTCAGGCTCGATCGCAAAGGTCAAGAACCACACGTCGCGACTTTGACGGTTCACCCCGCCTACACTTGGTTATATCCAGAATTACTGTCGCAACTGGCGCGAATTGCCCAAGATTTTCCGCCACAAGCGTTGCAACTCGCCTCGGCTGACTACCAACCCGAACGGGAAGAATATTTAGAGCAAATTGGCGCACAGCGGGTGGAACACACATTGATGATGTCACGCTCGGTGTGGCACAAGCTCCGCGAGTCTAAATTTGTCTCCCTCGAAGGGCTACAGTGGTCAGAAATGCTTCAGGGTCTCCAACCATCACGGAAACCTGTCCCAGGGGGGATGTCTTGGTTAGGTCAACCAGTTTCAAATTCTATTCCCATATCTGATCCAGTTCCCTTTTCCCGCTTAAATGCCTCTGTAGAGCTTCCGCCAAGTGAAGATACACAGCCGGATAAGTCTCGTGGATAGAGGATCTGCTCCCCCATCTTTTGTTTCGGCTCTCGGTTTAGATTTTGGGAGTAAACGCATTGGTGTCGCCGGTTGCGATCGCACAGGTTTGATCGCCGCCGGGATCACCACGATTAATCGCCAATCTTTTGCTCAAGATGTTGCCCTATTTCGGCAATTGGTTGCGGAACGGGAGGTGCAGGTTTTGGTGGTGGGTTTACCTTACTCGATGGATGGCTCGATTGGTTTTCAAGCGCGGAAAGTTTTTTCCTTCGCCAAGCGTCTAGCCAAAGAGTTACAACTGCCTGTAGAGTATGTCGATGAGCGTTTAACTTCCTATCAGGCAGAACAAATGCTGATCGCCGAAAACCGTTCGCCTTCCCGGCATAAAGAGTTAATTGACCGCAAAGCTGCAGCGTTGATTTTGCAACAATGGCTCGATCAGCGACGCTCCCGAATTGCCGCCCTCAGTCCAAAAGAAAATTATTTATCTGACTACTTGCCCCTAGGTACTCAACACTCTTACCAGAGATAGTGATATTCTGAATTGTTAGCCAGTGCAGTGCTTCACTCAGGGAAATCACGTTAGTTGATTAACCACTTAGGCTACAGCAGTTGATCACTAGACAGTTCCAATATCTCGGCTATGTTTTCACCAGCATCCCCAGAAAATGAGCATTCTCACGCCGCATCCGTCACGTTGACAGATGAAACAGGGCGATCGCTCGATTGTTACATTGAGCATTCGCTTTCGGTAGAGGATCAAGACTACGTTTTA
>JBBQRU010000100.1:0-20136 GCA_038214545.1 Cyanophyceae cyanobacterium
GGTATAGCGACGTTGCAAAATAAATAAATAGTTTGATAGAGCGGTAGGGCATTTCGTTCTTAAAGCTCAGAGCCTCATTCGCAATAGCCGGATTGTCTGAGAAGCCTACATCTACCCGAAGGGAGGTGTAGGAGATGTCACAAGCAGGAATTGGTAGACATGACGCGTTGCAAGCAGCACAACGTGAGTTGCTCAAAACATCTGCTTATCAGCATCCCTATTTCTGGGCTGGCTTTGTCCCTTCTGGTAATTGGACACCGCTTCACAATTGATAGTTTAATGAATTAATCAATAAGTAGGTGGACAGAGAAAAACCTAACTATATAAATTTTTGTAAAGGCTCGTAGTTGCGCTTCAGCGCACCGGATGAAGAAGCGCTAAAGCGCAACTACGAACCTTGATTTATTTATGCCCATCTACTTACCAGTCAGCGATCGCTATACCCGAAACTCTGAAAAATTCCTTGATATTATGAGTGACAAGAGCCGCTGGAAGTGCGATCAGATTCATTACGAATCTCTTCTAAAGTCGGAAAATCTTCTCTCCAAGCTCCAGCAAGAGAATGAACCAGTTCTACCCAAGGAGTTGGGTCTACCTTGCTGACGAGTTGATCAGTACTTAGGTGCTTGGTACGAACAAATTCAGCAAAATCAAGGATCTCGCTGGCTTGCTCTTGAGGTAGGGATTTGACAAGTGCGTAAATCTGTTCGGCAATGCTCATGATCTGGTTTTAGATATAGAAACTTGAAAAGTTTGAACGGCACAACTAAAGTCAGTCTCAGCCATGAGGATGCAGCGTCTTAGTAAGTCTACATCAAGAGAAAGGAGTCCAGGTAATTCGCTACACTCAATCCGCTCGTAGCCGCGATCGCGAAGATGATACAAAGCAAGCAATCCATCCTCCCAAAACCAGACTTCAGACACGCCCAAGGCTTGATATCGAGCCAGCTTATTGGTGCTACCACTCGTAAAGATGACCTCAATTGATAGATCCGGGATCGGCTTGGCGCTACCTAGACAATAGGACTTATCTGCTTGAGCTGAAGCTTTAAGCGGACGTTCCTGCGTTACTGACCCAGAAGGGACGAAAGCAATACCTTGTGATAAAAGGAACGTTGTGACAAGATAGCCAATAATTTCGGAAAAGTTTTCGTGCTGGAATCCTGGCATCAGGATTTCAATTGTTCCTTCGTAAAAAAACAATTTGACTCCAGGAGAGTCAAGTGAAGCTTGTTGCATCAGCTTAAATTGCTCCCAGGTTCCCTGTAAAACAATTCGCTGGTCAGTTGACTTGTCGAGTATTTGTGTCATGACGACTTTGCTCATGAGGTTGAGTACCGCAGGTTAGCGCTGCTGCGGTTCGCGTTGTCTTGAAAACTCGGGCTGCTGTTGCCCAACTTGCGGAATCTCCTTTAATCGGCAGACTAGGACGGGTGGAAGGAACTAGAGAATTGATCGTCCTACAAACGCCCTACATTGTGATTTACATAGTAAAAGCTAATACTGTTCATATTATCCGTGTCCTGCATTCATCCAGAAAGTACCCATCAACAAGCGAGTAGAAATTCTATCCTACTTTCTTTCACTAAATATTTAGTAAGTATCATCGGCAAATAAATTCCAGTACTTAAGTAATTTAAAATACACTTAGAATCGAATTAACACGCAAAAAAGTTATAATAAGTGTAATACTCTGAATTTTCTGTGTAAATTTTCTACGACATATAGAAAAAATCAACTAGGTTTTATTCGGAACTTAGTTAAAGGTGCTGTCTCAAAAACGAAAACTTCTTTCTCTTAGAGAAGTAAGAAAAATCTTATTTTTTATTATAACCATTACCTAAGGAGTTTTAATGAACCTAGGTCTATCTCGTTTTCATGGGCTATCAAGCTTACTAACGGTGACTGTAACACTGTTTACTGCTGTAATCGCTCAGCCTTTGATAGTGATGGCAAAAACACCTGTAGAAATTGCGGAGATTGCTAAACCAGTCGCAGTGCTAATTAATAGTGAAGTCGGTGGTGGGTCAGGTTTTATTGTGGCGAAAGATCAGAATGCTTACTTAGTGCTAACAAACGATCATGTAATTAGAAGAGCAGCTACTTATACTATTAGTACTTATGATGGTAAAAAATACCCAGTGATGGGAGGGCTGAGTTTTCGCACCGAGCCAAATAACGCTGACTTAGCTGTAATACTATTTAAAAGCCAGAATAATTATCAAACCGCAGATATTGGTAACTCAGATCGAGTTAAAGTTGGTGAACCAGTATATATATACGGTTATCCTGCAACTGGTGGTAGCAAAGGATCTGAACGACAATCCGAGTTTGTCGCTGGTTACATTACAAGTATTCGCAAAAATGAAGCTCAAGGATATAACCTCCGCTTTAATGCTTTGAGTTGGGGCGGAATGAGTGGTAGTCCTGTCCTTGATGGTAATGGTCGAGTCGTAGGTATTAATGGACAAGGTGATTTGGGTCTAACTCAAATTTTATTACCTGATGCGTCTAATAAATTATCACCCGTTCTGGTCGCTATACCAACAGGCTTTAACGCGGCGATTCCCACTAATACCTTTCTCGATGTGCTTTCTCAAACCAAGTTGACTATTTCCAAATTGAAAGTTGACAATACTGATATAAAAAATAGTCCCCCAAAAATGAGCAATCCTCGAACCGCTGAGGAATTCTATATTAAAGGTTTGATGCATGTCGATCAAGGAGACAAGCAAGGAGCAATTACTGACTTTACCAAAGCTATTGCTCTCCAACCCCAGCATACACTCGCTCACTTACACCGAGGAATGATTCTTTATCAACAAGGAAAAAATGCGGAAGCGATCGCTGATTACAACCAAGCGATTCATCTTAATCCGAATAATAGTATAGCCTACTACTATCGAGGTCTTGCTCTGCACCAGCAAGAAACTAAACCAGAAACTCATAATTACACATATTTGGCAAGTGAAAACTCAAAAGTCAGTGTAACTACCCAAATTACCGCTGATAATCAACATCAAGCGATAGATGACTTTCAGAAAGCAACTGAGTTATTAAAAAAGCAAGGTAATGATGGATATTCCTATCAAAATTTACTAGATTTAGTTCAAAAATTAAATCGCAAGTAAGTAGGCATGAAGCAGCGCTAACATAATGCTGCATAAAAAAGGGGTGGAAGCATTGGTTCCACCCCTTTCAATTTTGTCTAATAAAATCGCCTTGCTCTCGAAGAGCGATTACTCTATGGAATAGTCTTTATTGCTTAGTCTAGTAAGTTGTAGTTACTTACATCACAAAAATTTACACCGAAGTTGTGATATTCAATTCTCCCACTTCTAATTTTCAACCGAATATCATAGTAGCAAGTATGATGATATACTGATCTTACTACTTGGGATTCATTAGGCACAATAGATCCACCCAATAACTCAACATAAGACCATGTGGGCGAACCACTAGGTCTGATAGAAAGCTCTGTAAAAACGATACTAATACCATTGTTTAAGTTAAAATATAAATAAGCTGGATTAACAGATTGTGGTTGTACAAACTTATTATCAGCAGGCTTCAACTTGTCAGGTTTAGATATAATTGCTCTGGATATATTTTCAGGCTCTGCGTTTTTTTCTCCTGAACTGTTTACAGTTTTACCTTCCGAAGCCAGTAATGGATGTGCAGACAATAAAAACACAGGTAGTACTAAAGCAACACAACCAATCCAGTTGCGTATGAAACTTTGAGACATTTGAAATAGTCCTTTATTGTTATTTATAAATACAAATTAGCTCAGCAATGCATAAGTGATAATGCTAAGACAGCCGTTTTTGCACCACATATATATATGATATATTTTTTTTAATTAAATAGATTAACTAAAGAATACAATTACATAATATTTTGTTCTGGAAGCAACGTCATATCCAATTGGCAATTCGCAATTCGCAATTAACTAACCCATGCATAAATGCGGGGGCTTTAATACTGATACTACGTGTTTTCTCTTTTTTTCATGATTGAAATCAGGGGCGTATGTTTCCCTGAGTGAATCAATTGACAATTTCTACCCCAATTGCGAATTGCGAATTGTTCGCTTAGGAATCCGCTCTTGCATAGTATCAATATATTTTCCGAATGCAGTTAACCTAAATCTCGTAAACTAAGTTTAGCTGTGTTTTTTTTGAATCGTCTCATTAGCAACTAAAATGCCTACTTAAACTTGCTCTCAATAATTTTATCTTGCAATGTAAGACAATGCAAGGCATACTTAAAATATAACTTTGATTATAGCTAACAGTCGTATGAGTAAAGAAAATATCACTTTTCGCCTAGATAGTGAGAAAAGAATATCCCTTGATGCTATTGCAGCGGGTCTTGACAGAGATAGAAGTTATCTCCTCAATCAGGCAGTTGACATGTATCTTGAGGTCTATCAGTCGCAAATAGCGGAAATTGAGACAGGACTAGCAGAGGCTGATGCCGGAGACTTTGCTACAGACGAAGAAGTTGAAAATGTATTTGCAAAGTTGACCAATGCTCATTAAATGGTTAAAAAAAGCACTCCGCAATGTGGAACAGGCACATGATTATATTGCTCAGGATAATCCAGCAGCAGCCGTTCGCGTTGTCTTGAAAATTCGGGCTTATCACAAATTTGGCGATCGCTGCTAGACGAACTCGTTAGAAAACACGTATATGAGCAGCGAACAGAGTATTTAGAACGGTGCTGGGATCTCGATTTTACTGAGCCTCAAAAAACGACACAAGTAGACCAACTCCGCCAGCTACTGGCTTTGATGAATTAGTCAATTCTAGTTGTTTCCACATATTCCGCTGACTCCTCCAAGCTCTCCATCGTTGCATCAGTCGTGGAGGGTTTGGGTAAAATCAAATTTAACACCAGTGCAAACAGAGAACCTGTAGCAATCCCAGATTCCAGAATTGTCCGAATCAGTTCCGGAAAAGCCTTTAACGTTTCCGGTGCAAAAGTCGCGCCCAAACCCATCGATAGCGAAACCGCCAGAATCACAGTTGAGCGATTGTCCATCGGAGTCGATCGCAAGATATTAAATCCCGCCACCGCCACAGTACCAAACATCAGCATCACCGCACCACCAACAACAGGTAGCGGAATCGTTCTGAGGATACCGCCAACGATGGGGAACAAACCCAAAAACGATAAGATAGCGGCGACATAGTACCCGACAAATCGACTACCAACACCTGTCAGTTGGATGATACCGTTATTTTGTGCCAGCGTTACTACCGGAAAAGTACTGCAAACAGAAGCCATCAAAGAATTGATTCCATCTCCCAAAATCCCACCTTTGAGACGGCGAAAAAATATACTCCCAGCGATCGGTTCGCCCGATACCATAGAGGTGGCGGTAATATCACCAATTACTTCTAATGTCAGAGCAAGATAAATAATGGCGAAGGGAACGAATGTGGCAAAATCAAAAGCCAACCCAAAGCGGAAAGGCAGCGGTAAATTAATCAGCGGTAAGTTAGCAAGTTGATTAAAATGAACCAAACCGAGAAATAGGGACAGAATGTAGCCTGCTGCTAAGCCAATAATGATTGACCCCATTTTCAGGTACTTATTCGAGTTAGCACTACAGATTGCCACGATCGCAAACACTAAACCCGAAAGCCCCCAATTCTGTAAACTGCCTAAAGTCCCATTCGCTTTCGCCGGACCACCCCCAGCCATATAAAACGCCCCAACTTTAATCAGCGTCAAACCAATCAGGGTAACGGCAACACCAGTCACCAGTGGAGTAAAAATTTTCCGCGTTAAATGCAAAAAGCGACTGAGAATAATCGGAATAAACGAACCAAAAAAGCACAATCCCAAAACTAACGCCAGTGCTTGTTCGGGGGTTTTACCTTTTTCTAATGAGGAATTGACAACAGCCAGAATTGCCGTCACAAAAGCAAAGCTAGTACCTTGAATACTCAGTAGCCCTGAGCCGACAGGACCAAAACTCCGGGCTTGAATAAAGGTCGCCACCCCAGAAACCAACAGAGACATTCCGAGAATATAACTAGTAGTGAGAGCATCCAACTTTAAAGCACCGGCAATAATCAGACCCGGAGTCACAATCGGGATAAAAATCGCGCAAACGTGCTGGAGTGCAACAAAAATTCCATCTATTGGCGTTGGCTTGTCATTCAAACCGTACAGAAGTTTCGGAAGGGTTTGAGCAAAGCTACCCTCATGGTGAGCGTGTATATCCGTTGGTACTGACATTGCTTATCCTCAATTGTAGATCTCAGATTAAACGTGTCCGGCACACGTTGTTGCCAAGGCTTCGATGTATCTTATTAAACTCTGCTAGCAACTAGAGATTTGTGATTTTTTTTACCATTTCTTCGCTCTTTTAGCTGAATGCTCTCTATCAATAGTTAGAGATTGCATACCAATCAGCTGATGATTAGCATCTGGGATTACTACTTTTATCTGTGTTTATGCATCCTGGCTTTGTGCATATATTTACAAAATTTTACCGCCGAAGGAAATCCAATTCCTCAGGCGCTTTTTCACAGTTTCATCAATCACTCGGCAAATTGGCAAAAACTTGCGCGACTAACTCGCCAACCTTCGCATCCAAACGTTGCCAATCAACGTCAACCGTATCATCTTCCATTAAACTAGTATCAATTTCGACCGCCTCATCTCGTAACGGACTGTAATTGCGGAAACATACCTGATAGCACAGTTCCCACAAATCGACACTCACTTGCTGCTCTTGACGCTGTAAACACAGATGATATCCTGGATGGGGCTTAGGCAACTTCATCAGAGTCTGTTTGATTTCCATCGCGGTTTCCTCTGGTGCAGTCGCCAATTCCTGTAAAAGCTGAGTCACAATAGTCTTAGTAGCATCTGTAGTATCACTTGGCCAAATCAACACATCCTGGTAAGTTCCTTTCCATGTCGATGTTTCCAGTTGCCGGCGCAAATGGTCAATGATGCGGATGAAAGCAGGTTGCATGAGGAGTTCAGCTTGCTGCCAAGTGTCAGGGTTGGTAATTTTGGGTGGCATCGTCAGTAACGAAAGAAGATTGAAACAAAAATTAACGATTGAGTGTCAGTGAAAACAAGGTTATATCTAAATCCTTTTTCAAAATAGCGGATTTACTCCACAAAAATATGGAAATATTGATCGCTATCTTTATAAGTAATTTTAAATACAGGGGGAGAAGATGATTGGACAGTTACTAGACCGCCGCTACCAAGTTACAAAAGTCCTCGGCGCGGGAGGATTTGGGGAAACATATATTGCTTTAGATACCCGGAGACCAGGTAATCCCGTCTGTGTTGTCAAACATCTCAAACCGGCGCTTCAAGATCCTCGACACTTTGAGACCGCTAAACGCTTATTCCACAGCGAAGCCGGAAGTTTAGAGCAATTGGGCAACCACGACCAAATTCCCCGGTTACTGGCTTATTTTGACGAAAATCAAGAATTCTTTTTAGTTCAAGAATACATCGAAGGTCATCCCTTAAGTGCAGAATTAATTCCCGGTCAGCGTTGGCCAGAAAGCCAAGTAATACAGTTATTACAGTCTGTCTTAAGCGTTTTGGAATTTGTCCACAATCAAGGAGTGATCCACCGCGACATCAAGCCAGACAACATTATCCGTCGTACCTCAGACAATAAATTAGTGTTGGTAGACTTTGGTGCAGTCAAACAAATCCGCGCCACAACCCTGACATCTGTCGGACAGCCAAGTGCCACAATCTCAATTGGCACACCTGGTTACATGGCAACTGAACAAGCCCAAGGCAAACCGCGATTCAACAGTGATATTTATGCTTTAGGTGTCATCGCCATCCAAGCAATCACAGGACTAGAACCGACACAAATCCCCGAAGACCCCAACACCGGCGAAATTATTTGGCAAAATGCTGCGCCAGTTAGTCCCGGTTTGGCAAATGTGCTGACTAAAATGGTGCGCTATCACTTTAAAGACCGCTACCAAACTGCGGCGGAAGCGATGCTAGCACTGTCCCAAATTAATAATCCAGTTGCACCAGACTCAAAACGTGGTAATAAACGCGGATTAACATCTGTACAACAGACTGTTGCTGTTAGTCCTAAACCTGCACCAGAACCAGTATTAGTAAATCAAATACCGCGATCGCGATCCTTCGATCCTCTACCATTAATTATTGGTTCACTTGTAACAGCGGCAGCTGGTACGGCGGCGGCAATGAGTATGGGAGTTCTCCCAAACCCCTTTGCGAGTAAAAGTGCTTCAGATACCTGCATGGCAATCATTGCACCTAGCTCAAATATCCGTTCTGAACCGACATCAACTAATATTGACAACGTAATTACAACAGTAGAAAAAGAAACTAAATTTGCAGTTACAGGTCGCAGAACCAAAGGTGGTTGGGTAGAAGTGAAAGTTGATGGACAACCGTCGGCTTGGGCGAATTCTTATGTCATCAGTAACAATGCCAAACTCTTTTCTTGTCTGCAAGCGCAAGGAATTCGTCAGCAGGTAGTTGATGACAGCACCCTAATTGCGGCGCGTCCTGCACCTGAACCCAAACCAGTAATTACTAACACACCCAAACCGATCATTACTAACTCTCCGCCACCACCGAAAAGTGAAAATACTGATAATCCTCCAATTGCCACCCCAGAACCTACCCCAATAGAAAAACCAGCTACAACCGACACTAAAAGCATTGTCGATCAAGCTAACAAAAAATATCAATCAGGAGATATCAAAGGAGCAATCGGACTGCTGCAAGACGCAATTGCTAACGGAAAGGCAACTTTGAAAGATGCTGAAAATATGGTGAATACAATCAAGCAGTGGCAGCAAGATTGGGAGCAGGCTAAAAAGACATATGATGAAATTAACAAGGCGGTAGATGAAGGTAGATGGAATGATGTCCTAGCTTATAAAGTTAAGGTACCCATGCCAAATATTCAATTCTGGCGCGATCGCGTCCAAGAATTATTTAACGAAGCCGCCCGTCAAGCTGCCGAGGAAAATACAACTAAACAACCACCACGTAAAGATAGTAAGCAGGAGAAACCCAAGAATCGGGTGCCTGGGGTAGGGGGTGGGGCGTAAGGCTGGGGTGTGGGGTGTTGGGTATAGGTGACTTCTCCACAATGCTATCTACTACACTAGGATTAAAGCAATCTCCGGTTATGTAACACTGTTTTCCCCCACACCCCGCACTCTACACCCTATTTTTTCGGCATTGGCACAGGCGTTTTTGGTTGCAGCATTGCTTGGTAAAAATAAACGCGATCGCAGTACTGTGACTGGCTACTACAAGCAGCCTCAATTGTCACATTACTCACAGTACCAACATCAACAGCAAGCTCCGCACGCTCTGTTGGTCTGACAGTTTGATTTACGACTTGCCTGCCATCCACATAGATATTCACCGCCACTGGAGGACTGCTTTGGTCATTATCCCGCATCCCAAACCCCAAATTCAAGGTTTGAAATACTGGTTGTTGACTGCGGTTTGGTTTGATTTTGCAAGTAAGAGAAGCCGAACGATTGCCAGATCCTAGATGAAACATACTAGTGTAGACTGATCGACCAATAGCAACATCCTGATCCTCTACACGCACACCACCAGCACCGCTGTCAACACATTTAGCATTCAGCAGAGAAGTTGGTTGCAGGCGTTGGGCTTGTGCTGTTTGACTAACGGCTGTCAAAGTGAATAACAGCAACGTCGCCACCATGATTTTGCTATTTAAATTGATTTTTGGCATATAAATCCGGAATCTGCGGTCTTAAGGTAACTGAGTGACTAGTTAATAGTACCCAATTCCCTTCCCCAGCATTGTGTTTTAGCTGACTCTGTCCAGCTACAAAAACAATAAATCCTGGTAACAGCACTCTTCCACTACCAGGATTTAGATTAAAGACTATTCAGCATCCCAGACTTACGGATTGATGATGTTGATCAACGCGCCAGTAGCAGCGCCACCAACAGCATTTCTTAAAGGATGGTGATTGCCAATGATTTCACCTGTGACAACACCAGCAGCAGCGCCAGCAGCAGCATCACGCACCACATTACCTTTGTGACGGGAGTTACCACGGACAGCATGGACAGCAGCGCCAGCAGCAGCGCCACCAACAGCATTTCTTAAAGGATGGCGATTACCCGTAATTGCCCCAGTCACGACACTCGTTGCCGCACCCGCACCGATATCTCTGATCCAACCGTCGTCAGCAGCCGCTGGTCTTACAGCGCCTAAATTAACACCCATAATACTAGAAGCGACTAAGCCAGGTAAAAGCGTGCGTTTCAAAATTTGATTCATAGTTCGATCTCAACCATTAGATGAACAGAATGAGGGGAAGTCAAGGTTTATATCTACTTCCCTCAACATATTTATAGCTTATATAAAATATTTCTTGATATCCTGACCCGATCGGGTGATCTTCCCCTATACCCCACAGCCTATTCTCACTTTCATTTACGATGAAAAAAACCCGTTCGATGCTGATGTTTCAAGAAGTCCGCAGGTGCGTATTGTTGACCCATCCGCCAAAGGAAATCCATCTCGCTGTAAGTTGTTAAAAGTGCGAGTCTTGACTCGATAATGAGTAGGACACTGCCATAAAAGAGTAATCCAGTTCCTGCAAGTGCCAATACGCTAGGTATCCAAGACAGATGAAAACCGACGATCGCGACAATCCCAATTGCCACACTACTGGCCACAAAAGTTGATATTGCCAAATATAATATCGCCATACTCCGCTGCAGTAATCTAGCGCGGTGAGTCATTTTTATTAACTGCTCGAAGATCATAGTATGTTTATCCCGATCTAAGTCACTAGCAGGCTGATCGGTCTGATCGCGCACTAATTTCTCAAATCGTTCCGATAAATCCCGAACTTGGTCGATCACCCGCGTTAAGCGATTAGAAGTGGAGAGAATCATCGTCCCACAGGCAGAAATTAAGACTGCGGGTGTGATAATCGCCGATAAGACAGTTAATGCGGATGAAGTCGAATTCATCTTTGTGGTCCTTAAAACCGTTCGCCCAGTCAAATTGTACGCGACTAACTCCACTCATGACTCTGATGCACTGCTTTGCTGACGGTGGTGTATCCAGATACAAACCTCTGTAAAAAAAATAACAAAACTAAAATCCTAGTATATAGTATTGGTGCATTTACTGATTACTCATATTTATTTATGACGAGTAAATAATGTCAGTAATGACAATCGCATGAAGCCGTATAGTTTGTGATTATTTCAGGATTTAAATAAGTGTCCTTTAACTCACTCGAATTCTTGGTTTTCGTAGTAATTACTTATCTGCTCTACCGTATTCTTCCTTTTCGTGGGCAAAACACAATTTTGCTCGTTGCCAGCTATATATTCTATAGCTGGTGGGACATACATCTACTTTATCTGATTGTTTTATCCACTGTAATCGACTTCTGCTGCGGAGCAATGATTGAGTCAGGTCGTCTGACACGCTTCAATCGTGACTTAGCATCTTGGTCGGTTATCGGTTCCGCCTTTGCTTTTGACACATTCCGCTTTGATGCAATTAAGATCGGATCGACCGGGGTGACAATAGATTGGTCACATCTATTACCAGACACTTGGCCAGGTTGGTCGCTCCTGTTAGGCTCGTCCGTGTTAGTCACGCTTGCTAACCAACTGTATCCGCAATTTGTTGCCCTAAATGAGGAAAAACGCCGCAAAGTATTTCTTTGGATCAGTATCTGTGCCAATTTGGGTATTCTTGGGTTCTTCAAATACGCCAATTTTTTTATTGACAGTGCGACAGGGGCAATACGAGCGATCGGTATTCCCGCCGAAAGTCTGCATCTAAATATTATTTTACCTGCCGGAATTTCATTTTATACATTCAAAGCAATCAGTTATGCCATCGATGTTTACCAACGCAAGATGGCAGCGTCATATCACTTCTTCGATTTTGCTTTGTTCTGGGCTTTTTTCCCACCCTTGCTTGCAGGTCCCATCGATCGAGCATCACACCTACTACCACAGTTATCCAATCCCCGGCAGATCAGTTTTTCGCAATCAGCAGAAGGCGTCTTTTTGATCTTATTTGGTTTGTTTAAAAAGGTAGCGATCGCTGATGGAGCTGCCGAGTCAGTTAGTGCCATCTATCAGACAAGCGGCACAGTTTCCTGGATTGATGTTGTTTTGGCAACCTTTCTATTCAGTGTCCAAATATACTGTGATTTTTCTGGTTACTCTGATATCGGCAGAGGCGTATCCAAGCTGTTTGGCATCGAGTTGATGCTTAACTTTAATCTGCCTTACTTCTCAAAAAATCCTAGCGAATTCTGGCAGCGCTGGCATATCAGTCTCTCATCTTGGCTACGAGACTACCTTTACATTCCTCTCGGTGGTAGTCGCCAAGGCGAGAAAAGGACTTACCAAAATTTAATGACAACAATGGTGCTGGGAGGACTTTGGCACGGTGCAGCATGGAACTTTATTCTCTGGGGTTTTTATCAGGGAATACTTCTATGCATATATCGAGCTTTCATTCCCAAGCAGACCAAAACACATAGTCATCGCCTACAGCTTTTGCATTCTTGGACGGCGACTCTATTCTTCTTTACTCTCACTTGCTACGGGTGGCTATTATTTCGTGCAACTTCTCTTTCTCAGGTGATAGATTTTACGAAAATCCTATTCCTAGATTTTGGCAATTTTTCTCTTAGCATGTCAAAGCCTCCACTAGCAACACTTTTAGGCATTCCGATCTTATTAGGTTACGAAGTTCTGGAATATACATCTGGAAAAGCTAACTTTAGACTTGGCTTTCCCACACCTGTTCGTGCAGCTCTTTACGCAACATTGATTTTTATTTTGTTAATGGGAACGAGTAATGCTCCGGCTCAATTTATCTACTCGCAATTCTAAGAACTTCTCACGTCAAGCCATTCGCAAGTCAATCCTCACTGGACTGTGGATTCTTTTCTTCTTGTTGGTCATCGATTTTACAGTTAACTTACTGTTTGCTTATCCAGTAGCAACGCGGGTGACGAATCCCAATCAACTCCAGCTATACTTCAACTACGGACACTCCATCGAAGGCAAAATTCCCCAGATGGTCGCGCCGACAGATGATTCTAGTTCGCCTATTGCCCAAGCAGGTTGGTTAGATCCCAAGTTGTGGCAAAAGCTAAATTTACCAACTAGCCGCGCCAGCAATGAAGATTTACTAGTCGCCATTTATGGAATGTCATTTTCCAACCACGTAGGCGAAGCCATGAAGGAAATCGATCCTCAAATCGGGCTGCGCCTCATCGCTGCGCCAGCAGCACCGCCTAACTATGCCTACGCTGCGTATAAATTAGATCGAGGCAGGCACAAAGCTGATGTAGCAATCTTAGGAATTCTGGCTTCTAGTGTGAAAGGACTTAGCACGCTGAATGGCATGACATGGCAATTTGAAGGGCCAGCACCTTACACTTATCCAGAATACTTCCTCGAAGACGGCAAGCTCAAGGAAATCCCACCTTTAGTCACAACGCTGGCTCAATTCCGCACTGCTTTTGCCAATCCGCAACAATGGAGTTCATTTGTCACCCAATTAAAACAGCACGATCGCTTCTTTGATGGGTTTTTGTTTGAACACAAATTTGAAAACTCTGTCATTGTACGTTTAATTCGCCGAGCTTGGGCGCAGCGTCATCAAAAGGCGATCGAAAATCAGATCCATGATTCAACGGGGTTCAAACCACCATCTATCTCTGTTTTAAAAGCGATCGTTACTGACTTTGCCACCACAGCGAAAAATGATGGCATTTTGCCGATTGTACTTCTGCTCAACGATCGCTTTTACGATGACCATTTGTTCCGCGCTCTAGAATCAACCCTCAACAGTGGAGCAATTCCCACTGTTAGCAGTCATAATATCGCTCCCGCGTCTAACTTGAAAAACTTCATTTCTGACGGACATTTTGTCAAAAGTGCCGACTTAGACATCGCCAAAGTTGTACTTAAGTTAATCCACGATAATTTGCCATCACATAAATGAATTCACGCACTATGTGGTACTGCTCTGTGGTGTCGCATAATGCGCCTAAAATCGCTAAGCACTTCTTAACGCTGTAATTGGATCGAGTTTAGCCGCTTGTCGTGCTGGGACGACACCGAAGATTAAACCGATACTCCCAGAGACACCAGCAGCTAAGACGATCGCACTCAATGGTACTTCCGGTTTAAATGGCGTTACTGTCCCAATCAGCATCGCACTACCAATCCCAATCCCAGTACCAATTAAACCACCTGTGAGCGAAAGAATAATTGCTTCGATCAAAAACTGCATCAAAATTGCCTGTTGAGTCGCGCCGATTGCTTTCCGCAAGCCGATTTCTTGAGTCCGCTCCGTCACCGAAACAAGCATAATATTCATAATCCCAATCCCACCTACCAAGAGAGAAATCCCCGCGATCGCACTCAACATCAGACTCAACCCCCCTGTAATCTGACCCAGCAAATCTTGAACTGATTTATTTGCTTGCACCTGGAAATCTTTCTTTCCGTGGAGTCGTGTCAAAATATTCGTAATTTGGAAAGCAGAGGCGCGAATACTGGCTTTATCGCGAGCCGAAACTTGGATATAATCAACCGGAATCCCCTGCGGCGATCGGCGTCCGGCTAGTTGGTTCGCCATCGTCGCGATCGGAACATAGGCAACATTATCTGGGTTATCTCCCAAGAATGCACCCTTGCTCTGCATCACCCCAATCACCTGAAAACTGTTATTGTTAATTTGAACTTCTTTACCAATTGGGTTTTCGCGTTCAAATAGCTTTTGCGCTAACTCCGAACCAAGGGTAACAACTTGAGCATTTTGTTGTATTATGCTGTTAAAAAAGTTACCTTGGGCAACATTGATACTCCGAACTTCGAGATATCCATTTGTCACACCTTTGACCGTGGTTTTGGTAGTTTGGCTGCGGTGTGAGACTTGAAAGCTAGATTGGATAATTGGAGCCACAGCTTTTACCGCTGGCGCTTGAGTAGCGATCGCTTCGGCATCCGCCAGTACCAGTTGTGGTACTTCTGTCGAACCTCCCCCCTGCTCTTCATAGTCAATAAATACTTCTAGTAAATTCGATCCCAGCGATTCTAATTTAGCTAGTGTAAAATTTTGCGCTCCCTGTCCAATCCCCACAATTGTAATTACCGAAGCATTCCCAATAATCATCCCCAGCATTGTTAAAGCACTACGTAACTTATTTGCAGTCAAAGTTTTGACCGCCATTCTCGTACTTTCCCCAATGTTCATTTGTCCTCCTAATCTCCAATTCCATCCACACCTGGAATCACCTGTCCCGGAGGCGGACTGAGGAAAATCCGATCGCCTGCTTTTAACCCTGTCAAGATTTGGACGCGATCGCCACTAGCTGAACCAAGTTGTACTGGTTGGAATTTGGCTGGTGTTTTCACATCCGGTAGCCAAACTCCCGCTTGACCACCTTTTTTGGTCACAATCGCAGCTAAAGGTACTACCAACACATTACGAACCGGATCGCCGAGGAAATTTAACTTCAGATTCATCCCCGCTTTCAGTTTTTCTTGACCTGTTTGCAGTGCCACCTTAACGCGAAAGGATGTAACATTATTTTCCAGAATCGCTCTCGGTGCAATTAAATTTACTTGTCCAGTGAAGCGTTCTTCTGGGTAGGAGTCGCTGAAAATTTCTACTGTTTGACCGGGTTTAATTTTAGCAATACTGGCTTCTGGCACTTTGGCTTCGATTTCTAAACCGCTTGAAAGTTCCGCTATTGATGTAGAAGTTGCGCCATCTGTTGCAGAGGCTGAGGTATTCGGGGTGACAAAATCTCCCACATCAGCAAAGCGCCGTGTAATTATGCCAGGAAAAGGCGCACGAACCAACGTATTTTCTAACTGAGCTTGGTAAAATTGTAGTTGCGCTGAGGCTTGAGCTACTTCCGCTTGGGCTTGAGCAATGTCTCCGGTGCGAGTACCATTGCGAAGTCGGCGTAATGTTTGTTGTTGTTCTCGCAAACGAGCTTGATCTGCGTTTAAATTAAAGAGTGCTTCTCGCTGTTTAGTTATAAAGTCTTCAATAGAGTTTTTCGAGATTGCGCCAGCTTGGGCAAGGGATTGGTTACGTTTGAGTTCTTCATTCGCCCGATTTAACTTTGCTTGAGTAGCAGCGACAGTAGCTTCAGCCGTGGAGACTCTAGCACTAGCTTCGGCGATCGCTTCAGGACGTTCGCCAATCTGCTTTTGAGATAAATCTGCTTTCGCTTTCAGGAGTGCGGCGCGGTACTGGTTGACCTGAGCACGAAATTGTTGATCGTCCATGCGAGCGATTGACTTACCTTGTGGAACGCGATCGCCTTCTTTGACAAACAACTCAACAATCCGACCAGATTCTTTCGGACTAAGATTGATCTTCCGCACAGCCGTCGCCGCACCATTGGCTTTAATTTGCACAGCCAAGTCTTGAGCCTGTACCTCAACAGTATCTTTTGCCAAGTTAATTTTTGGGACTTGGCTGCGGCTTATGTAAAACGCTGTCACCGTTCCCACTATTCCCACAATTGAAAATCCAAATAGCCAAGGTCTTAGTTTTTTAGCTTGTTTAAACATAGAGGTTGGCATCGCTAGGGATTAGCAGCGCCCATCTAACATAACTTACAAAACCTTCTAGTTAATAGACAAAAGTCATATAAATTCATGACTAAGGTCATGTTTTTAATCAGAGATATTTATAATAAGTTAGAATTGCTGCTTTGAAGGATTGCTATGACGAATATTCGACCTGTAGTTTTTCAATATATCACAGTGTCAGTTAGACAACTGCTGACTTAAAGAGCAATTCCTGTGATTTACACCAAGTTTCTGGCGTAGAATGTGATTTTAGATACGATGGGTGAGCAAACCCATACAAGTAATATATTATGCTACCTTCGGTATTTAAAACCTGCATTCCCAGAGCGGAAATTATCACCGGAGAACTCTCTCTAGATTTATTTGCAGCTAAACTGCGACTGGTGGTGGAAGGTAAAGCACCTCAAGTTTACCAAGATCCGACAACGTTCTTTGCCAATACATTTGCGACAGATGGCTTAAAAACCTTGATTGCAGAAGTATTTGGGCGTTTAGTTGGTGGTGCGGTGGGTTCGCCGATTATCCGATTGGAGACTAGTTTTGGTGGTAGTAAAACCCACGATGAAATTGCTTTGTGGCATATTGCGAAAAATGGCAGGCAAATTAGCGGATTAGAAAGGTTTACCGATCTTAGTTTAATCCCCGATCGCCCGATTCAAGTAGCCGCGATCGCTTGCCAAGATTTAGATCCAGTAACTGGTGTTTATCACTCAGATACAGGTATTACTACTTACACGCTTTGGGGTGAAATTGCTTATCAAATCGGTGGAGTAGCTGCTTATAGTTTGCTGAAGGGTTCTGACGAACAGCGTGTCAGTCCAGGTACTGTTGTTTTAGAAAGGATCGTTCAAGCACAACCAACGGTGATTATCTTAGACGAAATCGCCAGTCATCTACGGGTGGCAAAAGCGACAATTGTCGGTAAAAGCAATTTAGCCCAACAAATTGTCGCCTTTTTATTCTCCTTAATGGATTTGGCAGCATCAAGCAATGACTTAGTATTTGTTTATACTCTAGCGGAGAGTGGCGATAGTTTTGGCGCAGAAACCACAGAGATTCGCGAGACTATTTCGGCATCAGCACGCCAAGAACGTGTTCTTAAACCAAGTACAGACGTCGAAATATATCATATTGTTAAGCAGCGGTTGTTTAGTAATATAGATGCGATCGCTGCCAACAATGCGGCAAAAGAATATTTACAAACTTACAAAGCCAGTCGCCTCAATTTACCTGACGGTTGCAAAGATTCCCGCTACGCCGACAACATCGCCGCCAGTTACCCCTTCCATCCGGAACTATTTAACCTCCTCACCAAAAAAATCGCCTCTATTTCCAACTTCCAACGTACCAGAGGCGCTTTGCGGTTATTTGCCAGAGTTATCCGTCACTTGTGGCAAAATACATCTACTTGGATACCGCTAATTCATCCGCATCACATTCCTGTAGGTATAGAAGAAGAAGTCACCAGCGATTTAACTTCGCGTTTAGAACGTCCGTTGATGCGTTTACCAATCCAGGCTGACATATATAATCAAGATGGCAGAGAAGCACACGCGCAACTGCAAGATGCAGAATGGCAAGCTGCAGGTAAACCGCCTTTTTCGACTTGGGTCGCGCGGACGATATTTTTACACTCTATTAACCAAGGTATCACCGCCGGTATTCGTCGCGCTGAATTAAACTTATCGTTGTTGACGCCTGGGTTAGATATTGGCTTTGTCGATACAGCGTTAGAAAGACTGAGTACTGTGGCTTGGTACTTAGAAAACGATGCGATGACTTCGATTGCTCGTTTCAAAGAAGAACCGTCAATTAATAAAATTATCGCCGAAGAGAAAGCCCAAATAGGCATCGCCGAAGCCAAAGACGATTTGCGCCATCGTCGCGACACCATTTTTGCGAATAAATACTTCACGCTGATTTCTGCGCCAGAGTCACCCGCAGAGGTAGATGATGTACCAGATACCATTGCGTTGTGTGTCATAGATTTTAACGAAGCGACTATCACTACCACCACCGAAGGTCCGCCGCCAGTTGTCCTGCAAATTTTTAATAATACTGGCGAGTCAGGGAAGTTTCGCACTTGTAGAAATCGCTTGCTGTTTTTGGTAGCAAATAAGCAAGAATTAGAAAGAGCGATCGATAATGCCAGAGAGTATCGGGCAATGCAAAATATTCTCAATTCTCCCAATCGCCTGCAAGATTTATCCGAAAGTCAGCAGCAGCAACTCAAGCAGAAAAAAGCTACTCTCGATTTAGCAGTGCGGATATCTCTGACCAATGCCTACCGTCATCTATTTTACCCCGCCAGCGACTCAGTCAAAGCCGCCAAAGGCTTGATGCACTACCCTCTCCCCGCCCAAGATTCTAGTGAAGTGAAGGGTAAAAACAATCAACAAGATGTGATTTTGAAGGCTTTGAAAGATTGTCAGAAGATTCGGGCGGAAGATGCACCAGCGTATGCACCAGCTTATATCTTGCAGAAAGTATGGTTAGCAGGGTTGAATCATTGGTCAACTAAAGCACTGCGCGAAGCTTTTGCCAAAGACATTAGTTTAAATATACTTCTGGATGCGGAGGTATCAAAATTGCGAGATACTATCCGGCAAGGGTTACAGGCTGGTCACTGGGATTTACAAGTAGGTGAACGGGTATATATTAAAACTGATGATGGGAAGTTGAATTTACCGGATTCTCTAGAGTTTTCCGAGAGGATGGTACTATACCGGCGAGGAATTCTGGAAGCGCCGAAACCGCGTGAGATTGAACTTAGCGCCAACATTATGTCTAGTACAGAGTCTGTGAAACCTGTGCGGGTACGGTGGAAGGCGCAAGGGGCTTTGGCGATACAGCTTTATCAAGAGGCGAATTTGGTAGGTGGGGAGTTTCGCCCTAGCGATGAGTATGCGGCGCAGATTACTCAAACTACAACTTTCAAAATTATCGCCGATTATGGTAACGGTGAAGTCGCTGAGGCAGAAACTCAAGTAAAAGTCGTGGTTTACGGTACTGGGAAACCATCTGCGCCTAAAGGTGAGGAACCGGGAGGGATATTTGAGACCAAACCGACAGAAGTTGACTTGGATGGGAGTTTGAATGTTGTGTTTACTGAATTGAGCGATCGCATACACGATTATAAGGTCAAGGGTATTACCTCTGTAGATCTCTCTGTATCGCAAGTCATGGACTACCGCAAACTGATGACGGCTTTACCATTATTGATGAAACTCCCGCTACAAATCGACCAAACGGCGACTATCACCGCTGGCGACTAATTTGTCAGATTAGAATATCAAGGTGCGGTAAGAGGATTTCAGAGTTTTCAGGCTGCTATCAACACTTTACTCGGTAGCGCCGATGTCAAAGCTGATGTGTCGCTAAAGCTAGTATTTGAATTTTCGTCACCAGTCTCACCAGATGGCACAGAAATCGGTACTATCAAACAAGCCCTCAATCGTAACCCGGTAGACAGGCTGAACTTGACGGTT
>JBBQRU010000101.1:0-20085 GCA_038214545.1 Cyanophyceae cyanobacterium
CGAAGCGAAGCCGTTAGCGAAGCGAAGCCGTTAGCGAAGCGAAGCCGTTAGCGAAGCGAAGCCGTTAGCGAAGCGAAGACGTTAGCGAAGCGAAGCCGTTAGGCGTTAGGCGTTAGGCGTTAGGCGTTAGCCGTTAGCGCAGCGAAGCCGTCAGGCGTTAGGCGACAGCCGTTAGGCGTTAGAGCACGAAGGAAGAAGGAAAAAGCAAATATAAGCAGTCCGTACCTTTAGCCCTGGGGAGGATGCCAAGGTTGATGGATAAGAGCTATATTTTTGACTCTGCTTCTCTTCTTTGTGTCCTTTGTGTCTTTTGCGGTTCGTTAAAAGTATTTTTCTCTCCTCAAATAGGATGGCTATATTTGCGACTTAATTCTTTAGAGACTAGGAACGCTCTTTGCTGAGTGTTAAGATCTTGATAAACAATGCTACTGCTACTGTTTCATGCTGCGGACAACCTTTACGCCCTTGATATCTCTCATATTATTGAGGTGATCCCTATCGTGGCGCTAAGAAAGATTCCTCATGTACCTGCATACGTTGCGGGAGTTTTCAACTATCGTGGCACAATTGTTCCTGTCATTGATCTTTGCCATGTGATTAATGGAACAGCTTGTCGCTCTCGTTTCAGTACTCGGATTATTATGGTCAACCACACAGCAAAAGACGGTGGACATTATCGTTTAGGACTGATGGCAGAACGAGTGACGGAAACCTTGAGCAGACCTGACATTGATCCAAATGCATCTGTAGGTAATGATTCATCCTACCTGGGAGAGATGTTTATGGACGATCATGGCATGATTCAACGGATTCATTGGGAGCATTTGCTGAGCGATGTTCAATACAAATCTCTGTTAGCTGGGGGAAATATTCAGAAGCATGGTGCAAGCAACAATTGAGGCAATTCTCAGACAGAAAATTGGTTTAGATGCTAATAGTATCGGTTCTAGAACGATCGCTAGGTCTGTTGAAAAGCGGCGACTAGCCTGTGGCTTACCCGATATAACGTCATATTTACATCGCCTGCAAACCTCGCCTCAAGAATTGGAAGACCTGATTGAAGCTGTGGTCGTTCCGGAAACTTGGTTTTTTCGAGATCGTGAACCTTTTGTTTATCTTAGTCAGTACGTCACCACAGAATGGCTAAAAGACAAGTCTTCGAGGATTTTACGTGTTCTTAGTGTACCTTGTTCTACCGGCGAAGAACCATTATCGATCGCCATGACCCTCTTAGATGCTGGCTTAACTTCTACCCAGTTTTCTATTGATGCCGTTGATATTAGCAAAGTTGCTCTCGCCAAGGCAAAGCTATCTGTCTTTAATGACAGATGTTTTCGCGGTGGCGGTGTCGAAGCGAAACAACGGTACTTTATTCCCGTTGCTGATGGCTATGAGGTGCGCCCTTTCCTTCGCAACACGGTAAAATTTATCCAGGGGAATATCTTACAGGCGGGATTTTTAACAGCGGGTAAATACAATGTAATTTTTTGCCGCAATCTCTTGATTTATCTCGATCAGGCGGCGCGAAGCCAGGTGATGGAAGCATTGGATCGCGCACTCACACCTAATGGTCTACTATTTGTAGCAGCAGCCGAAACGACGCAAATCACACTCAAACACTACACGTCTATTCGCCATCCGTTCGCCTTCGCCTATCGTAAAGAGAATCCTGAATCAAAAGTTCAACAATTGAGCATGACTCCAGTCACGGTAGTTAACACTCCGGAAATTAATATTCAATCCCCACAGCCTAATACGGCAACAAAGTCTAAACTAGAAATTGCTAAACAGTTAGCCGATCGCGGTCAGCTTACTGAGGCAGCTACACTATGTGAATTTTATGTGAGTGCAAACCGCACTAGTGCCCAAGCTTATATTCTGTTGGGTGAAATATATCAGGGACTTGACCGTCTGGAACTAGCAGAACAGTCCTTTCAAAAAGCGATTTATCTCAATCCTCATACAATCGAAGCCTTAGTTCATCTCGCGCTTTTGAAAGAACGACGAGGTGATAGCGCCGGTTCAGAAATTTTAAGACAGCGCGTTCAACGGTTACTCACAACTCAAAACCAACATCTCAATAATTGATCATAGGCTACGCTACTCTAGGAATGGTACTAGCGAGCTGGTTTACATATGTTGAATCGTTGGAAAATTCGCACCCAGATCGCGGTCGGGTTTACACTGGGCTTAGCCGTCTTAACTATAATCGGTATTTTTACCTACAACGGTTTACAGCAGCTGACTTCTACTGCGAAGCAAGAGAAACATACATATCAGGTATTGGGTGAGTTAGAACAAATTCTTTCATTGATCAAAGATGCGGAAACAGGGCAACGAGGTTATCTGCTGACTGGTGATAATCGTTATCTCGAACCGTATAATCAAGCCCGAACTGTGCTGCAATCGAAAATGGAGGAATTCAGGCGTTTAGTTGCAGATAATCCGAGTCAACAGGTTTATGTGCAAACTTTAGAACCTGTAATCGGGCAAAAACTGACTGAACTCGATTCTACAATTCGCTTGAGGCAAACTCAAGGATTAGACGCCGCACTCAAAGTCGTCCAAACCGATGAGGGTAAGCGGTTGATGGATCAAATCCGCTCGCTAGTCACCCGCATGAAAACTCAGGAGAGTGATTTATTACAGGTGCGATCGCAAGCTGCTGAACTTTCCTCCCATCGCATCATGACCAGTTTGTTGTTCGGGATGCCGCTGGGTATTGCCTTCCTAGCTCTCATTGGCGCAGTTCTGAATAGTCAAATTAAACACTCGCTTGATCGTGTATCAAAAGTTGCGGATCAGGTCGCACACGGAGACTTGACTCAGCAGGTAGAGGTAGTCAGAGAGACAACTGAAGTTGGGCAAATGTTGAGAGCGTTTCAAATCATGACCAAAAATTTGAATGCTTTGATCTCTCAAGCTCAAAAGTCAGGAATTCAAATCAGTACGTCAACAACTCAAATTGCCGCCGCTGGGAGAGAATTAGAAGCAACAGTGAATGAGCAAGTTGCGTCCATCAACGAAGTAAATGCTACAAGTAGGCAAATTGCCGCCACAACAGGCGTATTGGTCAAAGCAATGGACGATGTTGCCTCCACGGCTCAGACAACAACCAATGCCGCCGCTAACAGTCAAAACAATTTAGACAAAATTCAAGGGGCAATGCAGAATTTGGTGCTGGCGACACGTTCAATTTCCGCCAAATTGAAAGTTATGGATGACAAAGCCAACAACATCAACAATGTCGTCACCACAATTACAAAAGTTGCCGATCAAACAAACTTGCTATCTCTCAACGCCGCGATCGAAGCTGAAAAAGCCGGTGAGTACGGCGCAGGATTTGCCGTGGTCGCGCGAGAAATTCGCCGTCTGGCAGACCAATCGGCAGTTGCGACTCTGGAAATTGAACGCATGGTCAAAGAAGTGCAATCTTCGGTATCTACAGGGGTGATGGAGGTGGATAAATTTAATAAAGAAGTGGGACGATGTGTTGATGATGTTGGTAATATTAGCGGTCAAATTGGGGTTTTTATCAAAGATGTGCAATCTTTGGCTCCTAGGTTTGGTGTTGTCAGCCAAAGTATGGATGAGCAATATCGCGGGGCAGAACAAATTAGTTCAGCGATCGCTCAATTGAGTGAAGCTTCTTCCCAAACGGTGCAATCTTTGCAGGAAATAAATAATGCCCTGAGCCAGTTAGATGATGCTACCCAAGGTTTACAGCGAGAGATTTACCAGTTTAAGTTATGAACGATGATTGCTGGAATCACATCGGCGTATACGGAAATAGCTCCTGTGTCGAGCTACAAAAGGTAACTCACTGCCGCAACTGTCCGGTGTATTCGGCGGCGGGAAGGAGTTTGCTCGAACGTGAAGTTCCATTAGACTACTTAAACGAACGCACGGCTGTGTTGGCGGAGCAACCCACGGAAGTGTTTGCTCAACTGACTGGCTTCCGTACTGGACGAGCTGCCGATACTATTTCTGCACTTGTTTTCCGTCTGGGCAATGAGCGCTTTGCCTTACCCGTTAACGTGTTGCAAGAAATCACTCATCCCTCACCTATCCATACCTTGCCGCACCGTAGTAATAACCTGTTATTGGGGTTAGTCAACATTCGTGGTGAAATTCTACTTTGTGCGTCTTTAAGTCATCTTCTCGGCTTAGAATCACCAAAACCATCTTTTAACAGCAGAGACCAGCGCTTGCTAGTAGTTGGCAAAGAGCGCGTCTGGGTATTTCCCGTGGATGAAGTTTATCAGATTCACCGCTTTCATACTGGCGAGTTAGCCGCTGTACCTGTTGTCATTGCCAAAGCCAAGGAAACATATACCCAAGGGGTAATTGACTGGAATCAGAAAAAGGTGAATTATCTGGATACAGAGCTTTTATTTGAGACGCTTGAGCGCAGAATTATTTGAGCGGCAGAACCGGAAATATGCACGACTACTCCATGCTGGATTTGTTTCGTCAAGAAGTGGAAACTCAGGTAACGAATCTGAAGCAAACCTTGTCGATCCTCAAACAGCAACCGACGATGCAGAGCGAATTAGAAGCCGCCAACCGCTCGCTACATCGAATTGTCGGCTCGGCTCAAATCGTGGAGATGGAAGTTGCAGCTAATTTAGCAACAGTAATGAAATCTTGTTTGAGTGCTGCACTTGAGCGTACACTCTCCTTAAATACAACACAAATCGAGCAATTACTTTCCGCCGCCAATCTCCTCATCGAAATCAGCCACGCTACTTCCGGAGATTTAGCACACTGGCTATCAAAACATGCTGAAGTTTTGTCTAGTACCACTACGTCAATTAGTGCAATAACTGCCAGTACACAACCAACATCTGTAAGCAACATTCCCCTCACCCCAGAAATTACTCCCACTCCGCCACCAATAAGCACTTCCCCAGTTACTCCACCAACAAAAACTTCTCCAGCAGTTACTCCACCAACAAACGCTTCCTCGACACCAACAAACGCTTCTCCAGCAGTTACTCCCACTCCCCCACTCCCTCCATCCCCTGAGGTTGAAACCCCAGGCTATCCCTCAAAAGCAGCGATCGCTGACACTTCTATGCTGGAATTATTCAGGCTAGAAGTCGAAGCACAGGTGACAATTTTAACCAACGGGTTACTGACGTTAGAAGCTCAGCCTGAATCTGCACAAGAATTAGAAGCACTCATGCGAGCCGCACATTCGATTAAGGGAGCCGCCCGAATTGTGGGTATGGATGGGGCGGTCGGATTGGCACATGTGATGGAAGATTGCTTTGTCGCCGCCCAAAACAAAACATTGATTCTGGAACCCCATAGCATCGACGTGTTGTTGCACGCAGTAGATCTACTTCAGGCTTTTAGTCAAATCAACAGTACCGATTTAGCCGATTGGTTAACGCAAAACAATTCCCAAATAGAATCGATTCGCGCCGCCGTCGCTGCCATTCAATCTTCACCAACGGTAGAGGAACCTGCGTTAACTCCAACTAGCCCTTTTGTTCCAGCTAAAAATAATTCTCCTCTTGTTGTGCAAACAGAACCTAGCTTAGGGAGTGGGGGAGGGGGGGAGGGGGAGAAGGGGGATGTGAATACTGTTACTACCTCTCACCAAAATACTGTTAATTCAGCTCGGGTTGTGCGGGTTAGTGCAGAAAACCTGAATCGCATGATGGGATTAGCCGGAGAATCGCTGATTGAAGCGAACTGGCTACCGCCGTTTGCCGATTCGCTGATGTTACTAAAATCCCGACAATTAGATCTAGCTGAAAATCTGGAAAAGTTACAACAAGACACCTTACTTAACACTATTTTAACTGAGGAAGACACAGCACTGCTAGAAACTGCTCGTCGGCAAGAGCAAGAATGCCGTGACCTGTTGGCTACTCGTTTAATTCAACTAGAAGAATTCATCCGTCGCACTGCCAATCTTTCAGATCGCTTGTATCGAGAAGTCATTTCTTCTCATATGCGACCTTTTGAGGATGGTGTGCAAGGCTTTGCCCGGATGCTGCGGGATCTTGCACGCGTGCTAAATAAGCAGGTTAAACTGGATATTATCGGCAAATCAACTCCAGTTGATCGAGATATTCTAAATAAACTCGAAGCTCCTTTAACTCACATTCTGCGAAATGCCGTCGATCATGGTTTGGAACTACCAGAAGATCGGATCGCTGCGGGCAAACCTGCTGTAGGAACTGTGCGCTTGGAAGCGTTTCATCGGGGTGGGATGTTAGCAATTACGGTGACAGATGATGGTAAAGGTATTGAGCCGGAGATGGTGCGTCAACGAGTGATTGAGAAAAAACTTGCCCCGCGAGAAGTAGCTCTAAAAATGACCAATGCTGAATTGATGGAGTTTTTATTTTTGCCAGGATTTTCAATGGCAAAAGAGGTGACAGAAATCTCTGGGCGAGGGGTAGGTTTAGATATTGTGCAAAGTATGGCGCACGAAGTTGGCGGGACAGTCAGAGTAACCTCTGTGCGAGGACTCGGTTTGAGTTTTCACTTTCAATTACCTCTAACTCTCTCAGTCGTGAGGACTTTGCTAGTCGAAATTTCGGGAGAAACATATGCATTTCCCTTATCACGAATCGATAAGATTGTCAATCTTAGCAAGCCAGAAATATTTGTAGCCGAGAATCGTCAGTACTTTACAGAGGACGGGGAAAATATCGGTTTGATTCCGGCTCATCAGGTGCTTGACTTACCGCCACCGCCAACTACTGACACGCTTTGGGTTGTGCTTTTGAGTGACTCGGCGGCAACTTATGGACTTGTTGTTGATCGCTGCTTAGGTGAGCGAGAACTAGTAGTACGTCCGCTCGACGATCGCTTGGGCAAAGTGCAAGATATAAGTGCGGCGGCGCTGATGGGTGATGGTTCGCTGGTTTTAATTGTCGATGTATCTGACCTCGTGCGCTCAATGAACAATCTGCTGGACGCTGGACGGTTAACCAAAGTTGGCGAAAACAAAGTAGCGATCGCTAGGACTGTAAAGAAACAAGTGCTTGTGGTTGATGATTCAATTACGGTGCGAGAAATGGAACGGAAACTGCTACAGAATCGCGGTTATAGTGTGGATGTTGCTGTAGATGGCATGGAAGCTTGGAATACGATTCGCGCTCATCCTTATGACTTGGTAATCACCGATATTGATATGCCTCGGATGAACGGAATTGAACTGCTAGAGCAAATTAAACGCCATCCGCGCCTAAAATCAATTCCCGTGATTGTGGTATCCTACCGCGATCGCGAGGAAGATCGGATTCAAGGCTTGGAAGCCGGTGCCGATTATTATTTAACAAAAAGTAGCTTTCACGACGATACTTTAATTGAGGCGGTCGTGGATCTGATTGGTAAGAATATATGAAAATCGCGATTGTCAATAACCTAGTCATCGCCGTCGAAGCCCTACGACGGGTTTTGTTAACTGTCGAACACCAAATTGCCTGGGTTGCGAACGATGGCGCACAAGCAGTTGCCAAATGTGCCAAAGACACTCCAGATTTAATTTTGATGGATTTGCTCCTGCCTGTCATGGATGGGGTAGAAGCAACCCGTCAAATTATGCAACAGTCTCCTTGTGCCATTTTGATTGTGACAGCTAATGTCGGATTGAATGCGGGAAAAGTGTTTGAAGCCATGAGTTGTGGGGCATTAGATGCAGTTAATACACCGATATTAAGTAGTGAGGAAAAACTAGTAGCCGACCAAGTTCTACTAGACAAAATTGCTACCATCGCCAAACTAATTGGCAAATCTACTCCCCATCGTCCCCCCGTCTCCACCTCATCCCCATCCGATTCTCTTCCTCCCCTGGTCATCATCGGTTCCTCTACCGGCGGACCCAAAGCCCTCTCGACTATTCTCTCTCGCTTACCCGCAAACTTTGGTGCAGCGATGGCAATTGTGCAACACGTTGATGCCCAATTCGCCTCGGGTATGATCGATTGGTTGAATCAAATGACACCACTAAATGTGAAGAAAGCATCGGTAGGGGATAGGCTCGAAAAAGGAACTGTGTTAGTCGCTTGCACGAATGACCACTTGTGTCTGCAACCTAACCTGACGCTGAATTACGTGAAAAATCCTCTCGACTATCCTTACCGTCCTTCAATTGATGTATTTTTCAAAAGTGTTGCTCAATACTGGACATCTCCGGGAATTGCGATATTACTTACAGGTATGGGACGAGATGGTGCCGAAGGACTCTCCGTACTCAAAAGTCAAGGTTGGCATACAATTGCCCAAGATAAAGAAAGTTGCGTTGTCTATGGTATGCCTAAAGCCGCGATCGATTTAAATGCCGCTGTCGATATTTTAAATCCGGAAGCGATCGCTACCAAATTAACTCAGCGACCCATCAGCCGCTATCTTTCATTCTCATCTCCCATTGGACAATGGACGACCCGATCACCGTTCTCTTAATCGACGATCAATCAATTATCGCTGAAGCCGTGCGGCGGATGCTGGCTGTAGAAGAAGATATAGTATTTCACTACTGTAACGACCCAATTCAAGCCCTCAAAGTCGCCAAAGAGTGTAAACCGACGGTGATTCTCCAAGATTTAGTGATGCCGCAAATGGATGGATTGTTGTTGGTGCAATTTCTGCGATCGCGCGATGCTCCAACTCATCACATTCCGTTAATTGTATTATCTAGTAAAGAAGAACCGCTGGTTAAAGCCCAAGCCTTTGAACTGGGTGCGAATGACTACCTAGTGAAGTTACCCGATCGCGTAGAACTGATTGCCCGTATCCGCTACCACTCAAGTGCCTATATCAACTTACTCAAGCGACAAGAAGCAGAAGCGCTGCTACGGGACGAAAACATCCGACAGGCATCGTATATTGAACAAGTAGGTAAATTAACTAACGCTGCTTTTGCTGTAGAACAAGATACCTTTGAACATGAAAGCCTAAAAGACGTTGTTGATCGCGGTGATGAATTAGGACAACTAGCGCGGGTCTTTACGCAAATGGTGAACACGGTCAAAAACCGCGAAACCGAATTAAAGGGATTAAATGATTCTTTTGCTCGCTTTTTCCCCGCCGAATATCTAAAATTTCTCCGCAAACAAAGTGTGACCGAAGTGAAACTCGGCGATTATGTTAGTAAAACGATGGCAGTGATGTTTAGCGATATTCGCTCGTTCACTACCCTCTCGGAAACCATGACCCCAAGAGAAAACTTTAGCTTTGTGAATGCCTACCTCAAACGAGTTAGCCCAGAAATTCGCAATCATTATGGGATTATTGTCAAGTTTCTCGGAGATGGGATGATGGCGGTGTTTCCTGAAGGTGCGGATGATGCGCTTGCGGCTGGTGTTGCTAAGCAGAAACGGGTGCAAGAATACAACTTAGAACGTATTGCTAGAGGTGACAAGCCGATTCAGGTGGGTATTGGCATTCATTTAGGACAGATGATGCTGGGAATGATTGGTGATGATAATCGCATTCAAGGCGATGCTTTTTCCGATAACGTCAATTTGACGGCACGGTTAGAAGGTTTGACTAAGTATTATGGGGTGTCGATGCTGATTTCTGGGCAAATCTTAGAGCATTTGAGCGATCCGGAGCAGTATCAAATTCGCTTTTTAGATCGGGCGATTGTCAAAGGGCGAATCGAAGCGATCGCGGTTTACGAGGTTCTAGATGCCGAAAATGAAGAGATCCGCCATCTCAAATTGCAAACTCAAGCCGATTTTGAACAAGGGGTTAAATGTTACCGCGATCGCGCGTTTACTGAGGCAAAAGTTTGTTTTGAGCGGGTGTTAGCTGTCCACGCTTTAGATAAAACAGCAAAACTATACGTAGAGAGAGTTGAAGATTTGCTCACGCATGGTGTACCTGAAGGCTGGAATGACGCTTGGGCGTTCGCTGAGAAATAATTTGGGGGAAAAGGGACGAATCCTCCTTCCCCGCATTTATCTAGTAAACCATTTGAGGGATACTTGTTTTGGCTCGTAGTTGCGCTTTAGCGCACTCATTTAGTAAACATTCGAGGGATACTTGCTTTTGGCTCGTATTTGTGCTGTGTGCGCTCTTCGCGCAACTACGAACCGGACAGACTACTGGCTTGGTATCCGCACAATTGGCGATCGCGCTAATAATACCCAGTGAGTATTGTTGGCGATGTAACCGATTTCGGCGATAAAGTCGCCATCTCTTTGGGGTAGTGGTATAAACCACTCATCTGAGGTTTTGTCTACTTCGTATTGTTCAACCGCGATCGGGGTTTGGTAACTCAGGTCAACATGGGTGACATCGTAAAGCCGAAGGAGCAATTTGGTGATGCCTTGGCGATGCAATGAATCCTTTTCTTCGGCGGGAATTTCCCAGTGAGCATAAGCTCGTTGAGGAGCGCGAGACAAAAGGAAAATTTGACTATCTGAATAACCTTCGTATAAAACTGGCAGTCCAGGCTGAATTTCTGGAACTACCTCATGTAGTGTTTCCGTAATTCCCGCATGTGTGTGAGTTGTTTCTGCTACTGGATTGTGTGGTGCAACCTCCTGGGCGATTTCGGTGGGATGGGTTGTTTCGGCTACCGGATTGTGTGTTGTAGCTTCGTGGACATCGCTAGGATGAGCAGTAGCGTCGCCATGATTCAAGGCTGTCCAAAGTGCGGCACCACCAGCTAATGCGGCACCACCGGCTAATGCGGCACTACCTGCGTCAACGCCTGTTGGCGGCGTTTGCACTACCTCTGCGGTAGGATCGGTTGTTGGGACTTCTGATGTTAGGGTTTGAGTAGGAGTGACATCATCAAAATCAAAATCGAAGTCTGATAATCCGGACTCGTCTGCCATTTCTGCCGGTTCGATGACATCGTCGTTGTCATCCAATGATTGCAGATTTAAGCCACTGAGGTCAGTTGGTGTTTCACTACCAGCAACACTACCCCAACCAGATGGGTTTGTTGTAGATACTGGTTCGTTTGCTACTGTTGATTCTACTTCAGGTTCGCGATCGCTTACTGATGTTTCCGGTGCCTGGAATCCTGTCGTCGCTGGAATTTCCACTGGATGGAATCCTGTCGTTGGAACTTCGACTGCGGGAATTTCCACTGGATGGAATCCTGTCGTCGCTGGAACTTCGACTGCGGGAATTTCCGGTGGATGGAATTCTGTCGTTGGAGTTTCTAGTGTTATTGGTGGAAGTGTAACGTCTTCAACTGATTTTGTTGATGAGGTTTCAGTAGTTTCTGGGTGATTGTCGTGTTGAGATAGTGACCAAAGTCCGGTAGCACCTAGGGCTGCGGCTGCGGCACCACCGGCGACGGCACCACCGGATTGAGTGAGATTATCCAACCAGTTAGATGGATGTGCTGAGGTTGCTGGAACTTCAGTTAAGGTTTCCGCAGCGGGATGGAATTCTGTTGCTGGAACTTCTGCTGTAGGAATTTCCGGTGGATGGAATTCTGTTGCTGGAACTTCTGCTGTAGGAATTTCCGGTGGATGGAATCCTGTTGCTGGAACTTCTGCTGTAGGAATTTCCGGTGGATGGAATTCTGTTGCTGGAATTTCTGCTGTAGGAATTTCCGGTGGATGGAATTCTGTAGTTGGAATTTCTACTGTAGGAATTTCCGGTGGATGGAATTCTGTAGTTGGAATTTCTACTGTTGGTGGAGGTGTAACGTCTTCAACTGGGTTTATAGGTGAGGTTTCTTTCGTTTCTGGGTGATGGTCGTGTTGAGATAGTGACCAAAGTCCAGCACCTGCGGCTGCGGCTGCGGCACCACCGGCGACGGCACCACCGGATTGAGTGAGATTATCCAACCAGTTAGATGGATGTGTTGTTGTTTCGTCAGCTACATTTTGTAATGTAGTGTTTGGTGACGGTATGGTTGTTCGGAAATCCTGAATTTCGACTCTTGGTGTACTGGTCGTCCCTGATGAAGATAAATCTGGTTGGGTTGGGATTGGAGGTGTGACAACTTCTTCATCGCGGGTGATGGAGTTGTCGATTTTTTCCCATCCGGTATCGGTTTGAAGTTGCGTTGGGTTGGATTCAACTATCGCTGGTTCGTTGTGATCGGCTTTCCAAGGATCGGCGATTGGTTCTGCTACAGGTTCATGATTACCTGACATCGCAGACCCAATTGTCGCCCCAGCGCCGGCTGCAAGTACTGTACCACCAGCGATCGCAGTACCACCTAATTGCGTGGCATTATCTACACCAGTAACTATTTTATGCTGATCGGCAACAGGAACTGCCGCATCAGGTGTTGGTGTGGGATGATCGGCAACAGGAACTGCCGCATCAGGTGTTGGTGTGGGAATGTTTGTTGTAGAGGTAGCCGGAGTTGGCGACGCAGGTGGGATTTCTTCTGTAGAATTTGAATGTCGATTGGCTAACCACCAAGCTAATAATCCCAAAGCACCTAAAGGTAGTAACCACCACAACCAAGCTGGTAGACCGGCTTGCTCACTTTTTGCGTCGGTGACGACAGGAGATGTTGTGGCTGCACTTTGAGTAGTCGCCTCGGTTGAAGCAGTAGCCGAGGAAGGTGCAGTTGTGGTTGTGGGTTGAGTGGTTGCTTCGGTTGTAGCAATAGCCGCCGGTGCGGTTGCGGTGGTGGTGGTTTCTGCTGCTACTGCTTCAGCGATCGCTTTTTGTCCGACTGGCGCGGTGGCGAAACCCAAGAAACTGAGGGCGGCTGGAGAAGTAGGCTGTTTTTTATAAACGTAGACAAATGGCTGCGAGAATGGATATCGCGCATCGCTAGGCAAAGTTTTATGCATGGGGATAACCCGCACGGCGTCATTCAGCTTTGCAACTTGATTGGCTGTGACGTAGCCGATGCCATCTTTACCTAGTTTATTTACTAGCTCATCCGTGCTATCTTGGCTCAACGGACTAGCTGTTGTGCCTGTAGCGAAGGTTGTGCCTTGAAAAACTGGGTAGTTACGAAAAGCTTGACGGGTATCGCTATTTGCAGGTCTGTCGATGAATCGAATTGCCCCTTTTGGTCCACCGACTTCCGACCAATCTTTAATCTCGCCGCGAAACATCTTCGCGAATTGCTGAGAGTTCAAGTCTCCTTTGAAAGGATTATCTTTGCCCACGATAATCGCAATCTTTTCCCGACGGACTGGGACTTGGGTCAAACCTTTGGCTTCTTCTTCCGGAATTAAGGCGCGACCAATGGCGGCGAGGTCGGCTTTGCCATCAATGACTGAGCTGATTGCGCCGTCAATTCCACTGGAACTAACTTCAACTTTTGTTCCTGGATACTGGCTTTCAAAACTTTGTTTGAGGTTTTGGTCAATCGCCTGCATACTATCTGAGCCATCGATTCGCACCGTTGTGCCACTCGTGACTGTTTTTGGTAAGGCGAAACTGGGAGTAGTTGCCGGATCTTCGGCACGAATTGATTCGGATAAAAACAAAGGTGCAGCTATGGGGATAGCACCAATAGCTATAAATAATACTGCACTCTTAAACGTTGTCTCTTTTTTTTGCAACATCTGCACCTACGATAAGGGAAAGAACAATCTCAAAATCACTGATATTTCTTGATTTTTTATGGAGACGCGCTAATTATACAACTCGAACATGACGCTTATAAGTGATGACAAATACGTATCCAAGCCTTGTAATTCTTGTGACAATCAACCGCGCTAAGCCATGTATAGCAGGCTTTGAGATGGAAAACACGTAGCAAAAAATACCCTTGCACGAATAAAACTCAGTAGTTTGTGTCAGGGTGTTGATAAAAGTAATTTACACTCGTTTGTAAGTATATAATGTCATCGATTAGGTATTCTGTGCAAAGATCGCTCTGTGGCAGCAGGAAAAAGACAAAGCGCGAATCAATCAGTTGCGAAAACGGCGCGGTAAACTGTTGTAATCTGAGGAAAGTTTAATCATGTCTTATGCATAATTTCTTATTAGAGGTCGGCACGGAAGAATTACCAGCAAACTTTGTGAGTAGTGCGATCGCTCAATGGCAGTCGCTAATCGGGCAATCTCTGCAAGAACATAGCCTTGACCCTACAGAAATTAAGGTTTACGGTACTCCCAGGCGCATATCCGTGTTAATTACCGGCTTACCGTCCCAACAACCAGACCGCGAAGAAGAAATTAAAGGACCATCCGCACAAGCAGCTTATAAGGATGGTCAACCGACTAAAGCTTTGGCAGGTTTTGCCCGCAAACAAGGTGTCGAAGTGTCTGCACTGTCGATCCGCGCGACTGAGAAAGGCGATTTTGTCTTTGTCACTGCTAAATTTCCCGGTCGTCCTGTGGCGGAGATTTTGACGGAACTTGTCGAGAAGTGGATTGGACGCCTGGATGGGAAACGGTTCATGCGTTGGGGTGATGGGGATTTCAAGTTTTCGCGCCCAATTCGTACCATTGTGGCTTTGTGGGATGAAGTATTATTACCAATTGAGTTGGTTAATGGTTCGGAGACAATTAAGAGCGATCGCTATTCTCACGGTCATCGCGTTTTACATCCGGAACTTGTAAAGATTAATTGCGCTAGTGATTATGTAACTACTTTGCGTTCGGCTTTTGTGGAAGTTGATGCTGATGAGCGCAGGATGCGAATTCAAGAGCAAGTTCAGGCGGCTGTACAATATTTAGAGGGACATGTCGAAATTTACGCAGATTTATTAGCAGAAGTTACTAATTTGGTGGAATGGCCCACAGCAGTGGTGGGTAATTTTGAAGCTGAATTTTTAGACTTACCGAAAGAAGTGATTACAACGGTGATGGTGAGTCACCAGCGTTATTTTCCCGTGTTTCAGGCTGATCTAACGGAATTAATGCCGAATTTTGTCACTGTTTCTAATGGCGATCCGGCTAAATCACACCTGATTGCAGTCGGGAATGAAAGAGTGATTCGGGCGCGGTTAGCAGATGGACAGTTTTTCTATAAGGCTGATTTGGCCAAGCCGCTAGAGAGTTTTTTACCTCAGTTAGAGAAAGTCACTTTTCAAGAGGATTTGGGTTCGTTGCGCGAGAAGGTAGACCGAATTTGCCAAATATCCGCCCAAATTGCTGAGCAACTACAGTTAGATGCCGAAACCCGCCATAATGTCCAAAGAACGGCTTTGTTATGTAAAGCGGATCTTGTGAGTCAAATGGTGTATGAGTTTCCTGAGTTGCAAGGGGTGATGGGTGAAAAGTATGCCCTAGCTGGTGGTGAAAGTACAGCAGTAGCAACGGGAATTATTGAGCATTATCTCCCGCGAAGTGCGGATGATATATTACCTACTAGCCTTACAGGTCAGGTTGTAGGTTTGGCAGATCGTTTGGATACTTTAGTTGGTATTTTTAGCTTGGGTTTATTACCAACAGGTTCTTCCGATCCTTTTGCTTTGCGACGGGCGGCGAATGCGGTAATTAATATTACTTGGTCTGAGCATTTGGCGATTGACTTACAAGCTTTGCTGGAGCAAGCTACAGCCGATTTTGTGGCGAAGCATCCGCAAGACAAAGCAAAATTAGTTACCTTGTTGCAAGAGTTTTTCCTGCAACGGATTCAGACTTTATTACAAGAAAGGCAGATTGATTACGATTTGGTGAATGCGGTATTGGGAGAAAACGATCCAGAATATACTCAGCGAGCTTTACAAAACTTGTTAGATGTCCGCGATCGCGCCTTGTTCTTGCAGTCAATCCGTAACAACAGTACCTTAGCAAAAATTTACGAAACTGTGAACCGCGCCACGCGTCTAGCAGCGCAAGGTGATTTAGACCGGGTGCAGTTAAACCCTACTACTGTAGTGCGTCCCGAATTATTCCAAAAGCCATCAGAACCAGCTTTCTATGAGGCTTTAGTGCAGTTAATGCCGCAAACCGAAGCAGCACAGCAAGCCCGGAATTATCAGCAATTCGTGACAGCACTCTCGTCTATTGCACCGACTTTGAATAATTTCTTTGATGGGCCAGAGAGTGTTTTGGTGATGGACCCCGATCCGCAAATCAAACAAAATCGCTTGAACTTACTGGGAATTCTGCGAAATCATGCCCGGATCTTAGGAGATTTTGGCGCGATTGTCAAAAATTAAAAGTAGGTGATTTTAAGGATTGTCGTGTCGGGTTGGGAGAGCTAATATAAGGAGTGCTTAACCAGGGACTTTTTACTTACAGTCTATGTCCAAAGCTCATGTGGTTGGATTGGGAAAATCCGGTATTGCAGCGGCGAGATTGTTGAGACGTGAAGGTTGGGAGGTAGTGCTAAGCGATAGCAACACTTCTCAACCTCTCCGTCAACAACAACAAGAACTCGCAACGCAGCAAATAATTGTCAAATTGGGTTCTAACTTAGAACTGGACGAAGCTGATTTACCGCAGTTGATTGTTGTCAGTCCTGGGGTTCCCTGGGATATACCTGTACTCGTCAAAGCGAGAGAGTTAGGTATTGATACAATTGGCGAAATGGAATTGGCTTGGCGATATCTCCAACCGACGCCTTGGGTCGCTATTACTGGTACTAATGGTAAAACTACAACTACGGCTTTAATTGCGGCAATTTTTCAAGCTGCTGGATTTAATGCTCCGGCTTGTGGGAATATTGGTTATGCTGCCTGTGAGTTGGCGTTAGAAGAGAAACGCGGAGAATGGGTAATTGCGGAACTTAGCAGTTATCAAATTGAGTCTTCGAGTACGCTGGCTCCACAAATTGGGATTTGGACAACTTTCACCCCAGATCACTTGAGCCGTCACAAAACATTAGAAAATTATTACAATATCAAAGCCAGTTTGCTCTTGCGATCGCAAGTACAAGTGATTAACGGTGACGATCCTTATTTGCGAAAAATGGGTTTAAATGATTGGCCTAATGCTTACTGGACAAGTATCCACTCCTCATCAGAGTTACTGGGTGGGAAAGGTTTTTATATTCAAGATGGGTGGGTTGTAGAAACTCTAATTGCGTCAGAAGCCTCCGAACCGATTGTCGAAGTGTCAACTTTACGCATGGTTGGCGCACATAATCAGCAAAATCTCCTGTTAGCAGTAGCCGCAGCACGATTAGCAAAAATTAACAAAGAGGCGATTCAACAAGCGATCGCAGATTTTCCGGGTGTACCACATCGTTTAGAACATATTCGCACTATTTCCGGTGTTGATTACATCAATGACAGCAAAGCGACTAATTACGATGCAGCAGAGGTGGGTTTAACATCTGTAGCCTATCCGGCAATTTTAATCGCTGGTGGCGCAGCCAAAGCTGGTGATGATAATGCTTGGCTAGCGAAGATTAAAGCGCAAGCTGCGGCTGTATTATTGATTGGGGATGCGGCGAAGGCTTTTGGTCAACGCTTAGATGATGTAGGTTATACAGATTACGAAATTGTGGAAACAATGGAACAAGCTGTACCCAGAGGCGCAGAGTTAGCAGTGGAAAAGAAGGCGAAAGTCGTGTTGCTATCTCCAGCATGTGCGAGTTTTGACCAATATGCAAATTTTGAAGAAAGGGGCGATCGCTTTCGGGAATTGTGTCAAGAATTGTAGATTAATGAGCTCACGCATTAGCAGCGCAAATATCCAAAGTCAAAAAAATGCCTCAACAATCTAGTTGAGGCGGATTAGATTCTTTGCACGAGCATGAGTAACTTAACGATACTTGCTGGTTTGATATCTAGACTTCACCCAGTCGGGTGAATAAAACATGAGTTAGTACTCATAGGGATCTGTTATGTCAAGGGTGTCGCAGTGTAAAATGTGGTAGTGTCTTCCTGTAGTTTTTCTAAGAGGAAGAGTCATGGACGAGTTAATTAATCAAATTAGCAGTCGGACAGGTATCTCTGAAGATCAGGCACGGCAAGCAGTGCAGATGGTTGTTGGTTTTGCTAAAACCAAATTACCAGAACCTCTAGCTTCACAAATGGAAATGATGCTAGGTATGTCCTCAGGTGGTGGAATTGCCGATCAGTTAGGCAATTTAGGTAACATAGGTGGAATGTTTGGGATGAAGTAGAGTTTAAATTTGTCTGGGTTAGTGAGAGGATTTGTATTATCTAACCCAGGCGACGCAATTGGGATAGCCGTAGTGTTACCGGAAATCTTGTACCCAGGTTATCTAATTTATACCTTGAGGGATTTTTTCGACGAGAAGGGAATAATTGCTTATGATGGAAGGCGGAAGATAAGTAATGTGACCGCTTTGGGTTTTGATTTTTTATGATAAATGTGACATCTACAGGACGATTTTTAGCGCGTATATTCCGTAATAATACTGTGGTGACAGTGTTATTGTACATGATGATCGGGATATTTTTAACGGGAGCGATCGCTCAATTAAGTAATATGTATACAGCAGATGCGAAACAGAATATAACTCACCCAGCACCAAAATGGGTGACTGCTTACTACGCCGGATGGAAACAAAATGATTTGCGTCCTCAAGATATTGATTACAGTGCGGTAACGACGATAGTTAATTTTGCGGCTGTTCCCGGTTTTAAAGGCGACCCTGCGGCTTTGGATTTGGAACTTAACCAAATGACACCGGAAAGTGCAACTGCGTTACTGAAGATAGCGCACTCTCACAAGGTAAAAGTCTTATTTTCGGTTGGTGGCGCAGGGACAGCAAAGAGATTTCGCAAGGCGACTAATGAGGATAATATTGATGACTTTACGACTAATCTTGTCAGTTTGATGACAAATGACGGTAAAAGTTACAGTGGGGAGAAGTATGATGGGATCGATTTGGATTGGGAACCAGTTGAAGATAGCGATCGCGACTCATACAAAAAGCTAGTTAATCAACTACGAGACAAGCTCAACGCTACAAATCCGCAACATCCACCAATTTTAACGGCTGCGGTTAAAGAACAACCTGACTTATTTGCTCAATTGCAAGATAAATTTGACCAGATTAATATCATGACCTATGACTTGGCGGGGAATTGGGATGACAGCCAACTTACATGGCATGATGCAGCCGTGTATAATGGCGCATTTCCGCCCCAAGAAGGACGACTACCGAGTGCGGACAGCTTAGTTAAAGCTTTTATGCGTCCAGGAGTCAAAGCCAGTAAGTTAGGGATTGGGATTGATTTTTACGGTAAAAAATGGCAATCGTATACTAACCAACTTCAGAAATGGTCAAAAAATTCCCAACCTACCGTTAAAGAATTGGCTTATGCGGATATTGTGGGCAAGTATTATCCTCAAGCTACTCACCACTGGGATGAAAAAGCTCAGGCAGCTTATTTAAGCCACGATGGTAGTAAGGCTGATAAGTATTTTATCTCTTTTGACAGTGAAAAGTCAGTGAGTTCCAAGATTAATTATGTCAACCAGCAGAAATTGGGAGGAGTAATTATTTGGGAATTGGGTGGAGGTTGGCTACCACCAGGCGCAGCGGTTCGGGACCCGTTGTTACAAGCAGTAAAACATGTATCCAACTTACACAAGTAAATTTAGATAACTTGTACAAAAACAACTTGCGGAAAAAGGGAGCGCTCTTTGATACTATCCTCAGGTATGGAAATTATTTGCGGATTAGTTCAAATTGAAAAATATATCTATCAAAGGCTTCTGGGTTGTGGCGACGTGTTTCGTCTTAATTGGTGTCCTTGTCGGCTGTTTTCCTACAGCCCAATCACCAAAACGCAGTGAAACGAGTGTTCATCTGACTTTGGGAAATCCTAGCAGTGCAATTGAGAGTGTCGCCAATGCTGATAACTATTTAATGGTGAAACCTCAATATGTATTGTCTTATAACAAGAGTAAGGAAACTGCAAATTGGGCAACTTGGCAACTAAATAAATCATGGTTAGGTAGTGTAGACCGGCAAAATAACTTTCGCCCTGATGACACTTTACCCGTAGGCTGGGAAAAAGTCACTCCGAGTTTTTATACTGCTTCTGGTTACGACCGTGGACATATTGTACCTTCTGCAGACCGCAGTCGAACAATAGAAGATAATTCTGCGACTTTCCTAATGACAAACATGATGCCACAAGCACCAGACAATAATCGTCAAACTTGGGAAGGTCTGGAAAGGTATTGCCGAGAGTTAGTGAAAACTGGTAAAGAACTTTACATTATTGCTGGTCCTTTTGGCAATCAAAATAAGTCTCTCAAAAACAAAGTAACTGTTCCGGCGACAACTTGGAAGGT
>JBBQRU010000102.1:0-20082 GCA_038214545.1 Cyanophyceae cyanobacterium
GCGGCGGAGAGAGAGGGAGAAAAAATAGCCGTTGAAGTTAAGAGTTTTATCAGCACATCAGCTATTTATGATTTTCACACGGCTCTTGGACAATTTATTAACTATCGTACTGCTCTTAAACTACAAGAACCAGAAAGAGCATTATACTTAGCTGTCCCGTTAGTCACCTATAAAGATTTTTTTACACTTCCATTCACGCAACTTCAGATTCAAGATTATCAGATTAAGTTAATTGTTTATGATATTGAAATAGAGGAGATTGTACAATGGCAAAGCTAGAAACATATCGGCAGTACGTTCAACAACTTCTGACAAAGTATGCTTTTAAGCCTGCATATGGAGATGTTGAAGTTGAAACTATCTTTGATATTCAAAGAGATCACTATCAAATTCTCAATGTGGGTTGGAACAAAAAAAGCCGTGTTTACGGTTGTTCTATGCATGTTGATATTAAAGGTGAAAAATTTTGGATTCAGTTTAATGCCACAGAAGTAGATATTGCTCAGGAACTCGTGGAAATGGGTGTTCCGAAACAAGATATCGTGATTGGACTCCATTCGCCATTTATGCGACAGTTTACAGAGTTTGCGGTTAGTTAATCCTGAATATGCTTAGATTCAAAAGCGCTTCCATACATAACGCCAACCTAATGTATACAAGAAGCTTTTAACAACACCGATAAGACCCTGGATTTGGTAACCCAAGTATGCTCGAAGTCCCCAAATTTTGATAATACTTTTAGGAAGGTAGAAGAGTACACATTTGAGCGTTGCCGATATTCCTTGAGTGACATATGTAATATATAGAACTTCCAGCCAACTTTTAAAGAATTTGGATTGCTGACCTCCTAACCATAACAGTGGTTCGCTGTCCCAAGGATCAAAAACAGTGAATTTTGTGGAAAAATCCCAATGGGGACGGACAAATTTTTGTCCACCTTCATTCAACATGCAAGCGATAAAGCTAAAATTGCTATTACTGATACACGCTAAGTCACAATTGCTCAACATGAAAAAGTCAATATAAAACTCGATATTTAAATCTTTCATGTTTTCTGGCAGATTCACTTTTAAATCTTTCCAAGTAACAGGAGAAAATTTTTCAAATTCAGGAAGAATACTATCAACATCATCACTACACAGAAACAAAACAGGATTTTCTAGTTCGTGCCATATTTCATCAAGCCATTCGCAATACCACTTTGCCGGAAATACTAGAGTAAATCCAGCCCGTGGTTCTCTAATATAATCACCTCTTCTTATGTGAATGGCTACAATTGTTTTGCCTTGACGAAGATTATTTAGACTATCCTGCAATGGATTTTTTAGCTCATTAACTGGTTGAAAAAGTGAGATAAAGTATTTTTTATGTGGCGCAAGTAATCTGGTTGGTAATTGGAAGAACCCCCATAGATCCACATTGGCAAGACCATGTTCTAAAACATCTAAACCCACAGGGCAACTTTTCGCCTTAGCTAATTTTTCCAGGTAAGGAATGAATTCTGGAATGACATCAAACAAACTTTTTTCAGTATTCCAGCGTTCAATTGCGGGAGGTAAACGCTTGGTAATAGGTGAATCTTTATGTCCAAAAATAGTTTGACCAATCCAAGGTGGACACTCTACTTCTACTCCACTTTTTTCTGCACAAATTCTTAAGAAAGCATACTGGAATAGTTGGTTACCAAATCGTCCAAGCTGCCCGAGAGAAGACATTGTTAGAACTAATTTATTCGTGTTTATAGCATCGTCTGCTAATAATAACTCAGTATCTTCAGCGTCTTTTTTAAAAGCATTAAATACGCTAAATGTCCTATTGATCTCGCTTTTGGGAGTATATTTAGATTTTTTCATTTCAACTCAGTAGTCTAAACGATTACTAATTAATGTGAAAACATATAGTTTCGTGGCAAACTGATAAATCTTTTTATTGATACTGCTCTGCTTCATGCCAACACAGGCTTACCAGTATATACGACCTGTTCGATAATATCGGCGGCGCGACTCACTCCCCCAGCACTTTGAATCGCTGCTTGTAGCCTGAGAGCATTCTTTTTATAAGAATCTTCTGCCAGGACTCGTTCGAGTAACTTTCGCAACTTAGGCACACTTAACTTAGACAACTTCACCATTTCTCCGGCACCACTCCAAGCTATACGTGCTGCGACACCGGGCTGGTCATTAGCAATGGGAATTGCTACCATCGGCACGCCATTACTAAGAGACTCTAGAGTAGTGTTCATACCTGCATGGGTAATTGTCAGAGTAGTTTTTTGCAGCAATTCCAACTGCGGTGCATATTGTACAACCAAAGGCGATCCAGGCAGTTCTGGCAAAGATTCTGGACTAGCGGAACCACCTAAAGAAATTACGAGTTGAGCATCTAATTCATTGGCAGCTTCTGCAATAGTTCTGAAAACTCCCAACAGGCGATTTTGTACAGTCCCCAACGAGGCGTAAATCAGGGGTTGACCAGTCAACTTTCCAAATGGAAAAGATACAGGTTCTCTGGTGCATGGATTATTGTATGGTCCGGTGAAATGGAAGCACTCCGGCAATTTGTACCGGGGATATTCAAGCTCAGCAGGCTGTTGACTGATCTGAGCTAGTTTGGAATAGCTATCATTATTGCCATAGTGTGGGGGCAACTTCCACTCTCGGCGATATTCCGCTATGACAGTTTGGATGGGTTTCGCCACAAGAGTCAATAACTCGTAACCCGCTCTGTTGCCTAGCTGTGACCACCAAGCAGGACTATATTTCCAAGACGTGTTAAAAGGAGGAACACTAATATCGCGATTAAGTATTAAAGCACTACACACGGTAATGAAGGGAATATCGAGGTATTCGGCAATAGTTCCTCCCTCTGGTGAAATCTGGTCTACTAGCAGTACCTCCACTCCAGCTTCTTTGATTGCTGCTGGCGCTTGTTGGAGGAATATAGTTGAACCCTTTTGTATCCAAGCGATTGTATATCGTAATGCAGCTAATCCACTGAGTTTTCCCAGATGGGTAAATAATTGTACCATCGTCCCTTGGGGAAACTCTGATTCACCAATTGCCCGGAATTCCAATCCTGCTGCCAGTGTCTTTGGTTGAGCATCAAGTATTCCAAATAGGGTGACATGATGACCGCGCCTCTGCAATTCATACCCTAAGGTAGTCATCGGGTTGAGGTGACCAGTCGCAGCAGGGCAAATTATCCCAAAATAAGTCATGCTTTTTTGATGACAGTGATGAGTTTAACTATCATCGCCTAAATTTTAACACTTGAATGCGTCATAAGTAGACCTAAATTTATTTCGCATTCACTCTTCTAATTCTTCTTGTATAAATAAAATTGCCAATCTTTTATAAGTACCAGGACCAACGTACTGAGGATAAGTATGTGATATACTGTACACCCAGACAATTTCCTGACCATCTAAAATGCGGATATCTTCAAATATACTTTTGCATTTGGGTTGCAGAGATTTTGCTGTATTCAGTGCATCTGTCCAGCGCTCAAATTCTTGACAAAAGCCGCGAGTAACCACTTTAAACATAATCAAATTTTAGCTTAATGGAATAGAAGCAGATATTGCTCAGGAACTAGTGGAAATGGGTGTTCCTAAGCAGAATATCGTAGTTGGACTCCATTCTCCATTTATACAGCAGTTTAAGGAGTTTGCGGTCACTTAATCGTGATATTTTAAGAGCGATCGGCGAGATTAGGTTCTTCTGCAGGCTGAGGATTGACTGTAAACTCGTCTACTATTGCTACCAAGACTGCTGCTGCGGGTACGGCGATAATTAGACCGATAAATCCAAACAGTTTACCAAAACACAAGAAAGCCAAGATTACCACCACAGGGTGTAAATGTACTCGCTGACCCATGATGATTGGTTGGATGAAGTGAACGTCTACTTGGTTCAGAATTAAGAAATACACCAAGACTAAGACTGCGGTCAATGGTGAAATAGTTAGGGCGACTAAAGCTGGTAGTAGCGAACCGACAATTGAACCAAAGTAAGGAATAACCTGGATAATTCCGGCGAAGATGCCAAAGGAGACGGCTAAAGGAACTTGCAGCAACCAAAGTCCAATCACAGCGCCACCGCCAATAATTAGCATCCCCAGTGCTGTACCTAAAAGCCAGCCTTCTAGTCTAACTTCGATATCTTTAAGTAATTTTCTAATCCGAGCATGTTCCCGGCGTGGTGCAAACCTCAACATCCCTTTAATTAAAGAATCTGGGTTGTAAGCCATGTAAAGTGCAAGAATTATTGTCGCTATTGTCTCAATGGTTGCACCAACGGTGTCTCTAAGTAAGAGTGGCACGAAAGAAAAAACGTGATCGATCAAACCTTTTAACTGTTCTAAACCTTGAGACAGGTCAGGAACAAAACTGACTTGACTGTGAAGTCGGCGAGACAAGTTGATTAGCTTAGTCAAATAGCCAGGTAAAGCTAAGCTCAAAGTCTGCGCTTCAGCAAACAAGTCAGGAAACACCACAAAAGTGATGAAGAACCCCGAGCATATCAATGTTCCCAACAGGAGCAAAACTGCAAGCCAAGGTATTTTGACAAGCTTAATAACCCACTGCAGAGTAGTCCGAAAAATTACAGCCACCAGCGCGGCTAAAGCTACCAACAGTAAAACTGGTAATAAATGATAAATAATATACAGCGCACACGCTACCAATACCGCTAAAGGAGCGCCCTGAGTCAGCTTCCCCCATCCACCTTGTTGATTTCCAGAGCTTGTCATGCCGCAAAGATTATCCTATGAATTTAATAGTTTCCGTTTAAATACTGATTGCTCAGTATACTATAAGGCTTATCCTCTGAATTTCAACCTTCCTAGAATTCGCGCAAACCTATTCTAAGGTAGATGAGGTCATTTCCTATATCAAATTTAAAGTATAAATTTTTCGCCCCAGTTACAGTGACTCAAAATCAGCCTTGAACCCATTAAGATTAGTACAATCGGTAACAAAAGACTCGGCATCATTCACATCCTCAATTTTATATTTCATAATTCGCGTCCCGTCTGGCATTTTTTTAGAGGTTGTACAAACGCCTTGATACTTTTCTGCAAAGCGCTGAAAGTCAATGACAAAGCGTTTCCAAGCATCTTCCGAACAAGTGATGTTGACTAGCCACATAATTAAGTCTCTTTTTCGCAATATTCAGGTTAATTATCCCCCGAAAAGCATCTCTAGAATGATATTTGACTATTTATGAACATTTTTCTGTCTAAAGGAAGTACCGTTCCTATTTGTGCTGCGTCAAAATTGAGTTAGGCGGTAAATGTTCTTGAAATTACTTAATTGCCTATAAATATCAACCTACAACGGAAGTAAAAAAATGTCTGACAATCTCAAAGAGCAAATCAAAAATGACCTCAAGCTAGCCAAAGAAACCGGACAGCTTAGGACTGAGCGCATTCGGGAAATTGTCAAATCTGCCGTTTCACAAGTAGCTTCGGAAATGAAAGAAGGTACTGCTGATCTACGCTACTTAGTGAAAGTGGCGATCGCTACAGTGGTGGAAAACCTCCAAGATAAAGGTGGCGAATTAAAAGAAGAAGTCACAGCTTCCATTGAAGGCGCTATTGAAGCGGTGAATCACACCAGACACCAGGCGATCGCTAAAACCCAGGCAGAAGTCAAACAGCTACAAGCTAAAATTGACACTGAAGAAGAAAAAATCCAGTCCGAGATTGATGGCATTTTAGCAGATGTTGCCGACACCAGCCAGGAAAAATCTACTCAAGCTAAGTCCGCGATCGATTCAGCAATCCATACTATCAAAAATAGTGATGAAGTATCCTTGCTACAAAAACGCTATGCTCAGTTACAAGCACAATTAGCTATTGTCCAAGCTAATTTGGCTGCACGCTACGGTGGTAGAGGCGACGAAGTTAAAGGCTATTTAGATGAAGCCAAAACCTGGTATGATCGCGCTCGTCCGCAAGCAGAAGAAGTCGTTGACCAAGTCAAACAAAAGCGAGCACAAGTAGACGACCAACTCGCTGAAGCTGGTGGTGCGTTAGCACGCAAAGAACGCCAAGTCAAGCAGATGTTACGCGAGTTATTAAAGTCAGCATCGGAAATGTTGAAAGATAAACACGATAAGTAAGATTAACTAGTCACAGCAAAAAGACGCAAAACCTAATTTCTGGCTTTGCGTCTTATTTGTAGGCAAGAAAACTAATAATTAGTAAGTCCCTTCTTGTCTTTTGACTTCTTCATGCTTGGCAATTGCCCATACAGCATGAATACTACCAGGAACCCATCCTAGAAGGGTCAGTCCGATGCTGATGAATAAAGTAGGACCAACGCCAAAGGTTAAGAAAACGCCTAGAGGAGGCAACAAAACACCGAGGATAAGACGAACAATGTTATTCATAGAAATACAGTCAACTCACTGTTGATTACATTTTTGAAAATTGAAAAGTAGCAGACCTCTGTCCAATGAACTATCTGTTAGCAGAGGTCAAATTCAGCAGTTATGTAAGAGGCTTCAAGTCAGTATTACTACCTGCAAGCATCTTTCTTTCAGTGAAGTAATTATTCAGGAAGGTGCTAGCTGAAGATAGAATCAGTGGGGCAACAAGAAAGCCAACTAGTCCATGAATTCCAAAGCCAGGAACGAGGGCTGCAGCCAACCACAGACAAAAACCATTCACAATCAGCGAAAAGCCGCCTAAAGTCGCGAAGTTAAGTGGCAAAGAAAGTGCCGAAATCACTGGCTTAACAGATACATTGAGCGCACCAATTACCAAACCCGCAATCAAAGCTGCTGGAAAATTGGCTATATCAACGCCGGGAACAACCAAATCCACGATTAGCAGACTGAGAGCTGTAACTAGCGCAGTAAATAAGGTTCCCATCATAATATTCACCTCAAAACCGCAGAAACATTGTTTTCAACTTATGTCTCTATGGTGAACGATTCAATCAAGGTTAACCTCCCTAGTAAGGTAGATTTGGCACTTTCCCAGGTCTTTCGGAAGGTGTGTAACATACCGGCTAATATCATTCAGGTTAGATATACTAAGGCTTGTAATAAAGTGACGATTGATATAACACTTGTTCTTGATGAGTTTCTAATGTGCAATCCGACAAAGGATATGCTACGCAAGTAATAGTATATCCAGTCTCAATTTCGGGTGGTCGGAGAAACTTTTGCTCACTTTGATCGACTTTTCCACTGACTAACTTTGCCACACAGGCGGAACACTCACCTTGTTTGCATCCCGATGGTAAGCGGATACCGGCTTCTTCGGCGATATCGAGAATATACTGGTCTTCAGGAACAGAAATAGTCCGATCCAAACCGATCGCTGGATTCAGGAAACGCACTTGATATGGCATTATTTTTTGGGAGGTTGAGGATGATTACTAGGAGTGCGATCGCCTGAACGCATGGTTAAACTAATCCGCTTTAATTTTTCATTCACTTCCAAGACCCGCACTTTCACCACTTGTCCAACTTTGACAACTTTTTGCGGATCGTCGATAAATCGGTCAGCGAGTTGCGAAATATGCACCAAACCATCTTGATGCACACCGATATCAACAAATGCGCCAAAATTCGCCACATTAGTCACAACACCTTCTAATTCCATCCCTACTTTCAAATCTCTAATTTCTGTCACACCCTCTTTAAAGGTGGCATACTGAAATTGAGCGCGAGGATCTCTACCAGGTTTCTCCAGTTCGCCGATGATGTCGCGCAGGGTAGGTTCGCCAACACTATCAGTAACGTATTTCTTCAAGTTGGTTTGGTGGAGCTTGAGAGCGATCTGCGGAATCTGTTTCAATGACAAATCGAGATCTTTAGCGATCGCTACCACCACCCCATAACTCTCTGGATGTACCGCTGTATTATCCAACGGGTTCTCACCATCCCGAATCCGCAAAAAACCCGCCGCTTGTTCAAAAGCCTTTGGTCCCAACTTCGCAACTTTTAACAATTGGCGACGATTCTTAAAGACGCCGTTTTCGTTACGGTATTGCACAATATTATTGGCGACAGTCGGTGTAATCCCCGAAACAAAAGTCAAAAGTTCTTTCGATGCAGTATTCAAATCCACACCAACGTAGTTAACACAGCTTTCCACCGTTTCATCCAACTTCTTTTTCAGCAACTTCTGATCGACATCATGCTGATATTGTCCCACGCCAATAGACTTCGGATCGATTTTCACCAATTCCGCCAACGGATCTTGTAACCGCCGACCGATACTAATCGCCCCTCGGACAGTCACATCCAGTTCCGGAAACTCTGATAACGCCACCGGACTCGCCGAATAAATTGACGCACCAGATTCGTTTACCATGACTTTCACAGGTTGACGATTCATTGACTGCAGCACTTGAGAAATAAATTCATCAGTTTCGCGCGAAGCTGTCCCATTCCCGATCGCAATCAACTCAATCTTGTACTTCTCAATTAAATTCTCGATTGTTTTGGCAGCTTTTAAACGTTGTTCGGCTGCTTGGTGGGGAAATACAGCCTGGTATTCCAAAAATTTCCCTGTTTGATCGAGTACCGCCACTTTACAACCCGTCCGAAAACCCGGATCGACCGCGAGTGTTGGCTTCATCCCCGCTGGCGCAGACAGCAGCAACTCCCGCAAATTCGCTTCAAAGGTCTTAATTGACTCAATATCTGCGGAATTTTTCTTCTCGGAAATCACTTCTGTAATTAAGGAAGTTTTCATCAAGCGATTAAAAGCGTCTTTCAACATCTCCTGATAAAAGTCGCGAATGGCGCGGACTTTAGTTTGAATCTCGTGGGATTCCAAATACGACAGCACCACATTCTCATCAAAAGAGATTTCATAACTTAATACCTTCTCCGCTTCCCCACGACATAATGCCAACATATTATGAGGGGCGATATTTCTGACCTTGATTTTATAATCGCGGTACATCTCAAACTTGGTTGTCCCTTCCGGATGCTCATCTTTAATCCGCGAGACAAAAACTCCATCCTCAAGCAGATAATCACGTATATAAGCCCGTAACTCCGCTTTCTCCGCCACTTCCTCAGCTATGATATCGCTAGCACATTTTAGCGCTTCTTCCGCACTCTTGACTCCCTTCTCCTCCGAGATATATTGCGCGGCTTCCTCAATTAGCACCAATGAAGGCGCATTCTTTTGATTTAGAGACTTAATTGTCTCCGCTAACGGTTCCAAACCTTTTTCTCTAGCGATGATGGCGCGGGTACGCCGTTTTTGGCGGTAGGGAAGGTACAAATCCTCTAGTTCAGTTTTTTGTAAGCTGGCGACAATCTTCGCTTTGAGTTCTTCGCTGAGTTTACCCTGATTGGCGATCGCACTCAAAATCGCACTTTTTCTTTCTTCTAGTTCTGTGAGATAAGTATAGCGATCGGCAAGGTCGCGCAGCTGCACTTCGTTCATCTCGTCGGTGCGCTCTTTACGGTAACGTGCAATAAAGGGAATCGTCGCCCCTTCCGCAAAAAGTTCGAGGGCGCTTTGCACCTGGTGGGGTTTGAGCGAAAGTTCAGTGGCGAGGAGTTGCGGAATGTTGAGCATCGAGTCGGATTCGCAAATAATATCTTTATATGCAATTTACCTCACAGATTGCGCGATCGGCTATCTTGGTTACTTTTGATTAACTTCACTCAACACGCTTATCCGATGATGATTCATGTAGCTGAAGATGTCGTGCTAAAAGCTGGAGATATTTCGGGTGATTCTTCGCCTCAATCCACTTGGCTTTAAAAATTGCCGCCGACTCAGCCTTCACCGGATCGACTTCATTGGGGAGAATCTCTTTTCTCGCCAGAAGCTGTGCCTCTGGAGATAGTTCTTTTTGCGGATTTGATTTGTATTTTTTGCCACTCTTGTGATTCGCATAACGACGCGAGCGCGTATAACCCATCTGAATAAACTTCCTCGCCATATCAGCACCGACAAAATCATCTTGCTCCAGATAATCCAGAAATAGACGGTAAATTTTCTCACTTGACTCTCTGGCAATATCCGGCGTCTTAAACCGCCAATAAGGTAGAATCTCCGATTTATAGGGTTCTACCAACAACACACCCTGCTCACCCTTCCCCACCCGATACAATTCTGGAGAGGCGCGAAAATCAATATTTTTAAAATCTAAAGAATAATCAAACACCATAACCTACTTTTATTTAGCATCCTAAACTTAAATAAAAGAGTATGGATTCTATCTATATAGGTAATATGACTACCATCCTGACTACTACCCCTACCACTCTCACGCGCGGTGACTTACGCTGTGTCCATCACATCGCCTTAAATGTCCGCGACATGCAAGCTTCTCGCCACTTCTACAGCACTATCCTCGGCTTACATGAACTGACGGGTGATGAAATTCCTACTACCCTCATCGACCTAGTAGCAGCAGGTAAAGTCAGTAACTTCGTCACTCCCGATGGGACAATCTTAGATTTATTTTGGACACCGGATCTCACTCCACCAGACCCAGACCCAGAACGCTCATTTACCAGAGCCTATCATCTTGCCTTTGATATCGCGCCAGAATCATTTGACCGCGCCGTGGAAGTCCTCCAGCAAAACAATTTAACCATTGCCCACGGACCAGTCACTCGACCTACAGGTAGAGGTGTTTACTTTTACGATCCTGATGGCTTAATGGTTGAAATCCGCTGTAACCCAGAATAAGTAAGAGTAAATTCAATCGACTAACTTGTTGACTTAGAGTTTGCGGAAGTAAATACCATCAAATGCTGTTGGGGTAAAAAGCTTTTTGTCTCGCGCCATACGAAACCGGCTGCTTGCATTTCTTTTCGCACTTGCTTTTGTGTCATCTTATGCAAGGGCTTAATGAAGACAAAAGGATTTTCACCTCGGTACTCGACGAGAACGACTCGACCACCCGGTTTCAGCGACTGCCTAATGCCTGCCATAACTTCTTTTGGATACTCAAACTCGTGATAAGCATCCACCATCAATGCTAAATCAATACTATCAGGTGGTAAATGTGGATCGGTAACGGTTGCCAAAACCGGCTTGATATTTGTCACATGACGTTCTTGCTGGAGTAATTCGATAATCTCTAGCATTTCCGGCTGGACATCGACAGCCAACACTTGTCCTTGCGGGACTAACGCCGCCATCCGAAAACTCATATAACCAGTACCCGCGCCAATATCTGCGACAATATCAGTTGGTTTGAGGTCGAGGTGACTAACGACTTGACTCGGCTGTTCTTCAGTCTCCCTGGTAGAACGTTCCAGCCAACCCGCACCCTGGTGTCCTATTACCTGAGCTATTTCTCGATTCAGATAAAATTTACCAATTCCATCTCGGCTATGGACAACTCGCTGTTCATAGGAGTTGCTATCTACGTGTGAGAGGGTTGCTCCAGACAAAAATAATACACTACAGAGAATAATTAGGAGCGCGATGATGGGACGAAATAACTTAGACATAAAATTTAACTGTTTTTTACTTCATTAATAGTTTGTAATAATTCTTTAGCTGTATAGGGCTTAGATAAAAAGGCATGAACATGCACATCCGCAGCTGAAAACTTTTCCTGCGAACTCAAACCACTTACAGCAATAATTTTGACATCAGGATTAATTTTTCGCAAAGTCCGAATCGTCGTTAATCCGTCCATAAACGGCATAACCATATCTGTTAACACAATACTAATTTCGCCTTGATGCTCTGCATACACAGCGATCGCTTCAATTCCATCATTAGCAGTCAGGGCTAAATAATTATAAGTTTCTAAAGTTGTCTTCGTGATATCGCGAATAGCCGCTTCATCATCCACAACTAAAATTGATTCTCCGTTACCTGCAAGAAATTCTTCCGGTTCGGCTTCGCTGACTACTTTTGCCGCCACTGCTGGTAAGTAGACCTTGAATTGGCTACCTTTACCTACTTGGCTATCAACATCAATAAAACCATTGTGGCTTTTCACAATGCCCAGAACAGTCGAAAGACCTAATCCTGTCCCTTTACCGATTTCTTTGGTCGTAAAAAATGGCTCAAACATCCGTTCAGCGACATTGCGTTCGATCCCTATTCCGGTATCAGCCACAGTAATCACTATATATAAACCAACCTCAGCATCCAGATGCATCTGAGCATAATTTTCATCAACCTCTAAATTCTCGCCAGAGATAGTTAAAGTCCCGCCATCCGGCATAGCATCGCGAGCATTGACACACAAATTCATTAATACCTGATGTAATTGAGTCGCATCACCTAAAACAGCCAGCATGTCTGGAGCTAAAATAGTTTCTACTTCAATCGACTTGGGAAAAGTCTCTTTGATAATATGCCTAATTTCTGTAATTATATGTCTGACTTGTAAAAGAGTGCGCTCGCCCTCCATCCCACGGGCAAAAGATAACACCTGCTTCACTAAATTAGCCCCGCGTTTCACATTGGCAATCAGGATTGATAACAAGCGGTGACTGCGAGCATCATCAAGTTGCGACTCTAACAGTTGAGCAGTCATCAGAATCGGAGCCAGGATATTATTGAGATCGTGAGCAATTCCACTTGCTAAAGTACCTAAACTTTCTAAACGCTGAGCACGTAAAAATTGCGCTTCGAGTTGTTTCTTTTGGGTAATATCCGTATTTACAACCAAGATGGCTTGTGGTTTGGCAGCAAAATCGTGAATCAATGTCCAGCGACTTTCCACAATAATTTCTTGACCAGAGGAAGTAATTTGTTGCAACTCACCTTGCCAAGAACCTTGGGTGATCAATGTCGAGAGGGCGGCAGGAAACAGGTGCAAATCTTTTTCTTGCCAAAGTCGAGAGGCATTTTTACCAATCGCCTGCTCTTTTTGACAACCATATAATAACTCCGCTCCACGATTCCAGAAAATAATTTGATTTTCTAAATCACGCACGAGAATCGCATCTGTGGCTAAATCCAACAAAGCTGCTTGTTCGCGGATTTTTTGAGCAGCGCGTTGGCGCTCAATAGCATAACGTAAAGAACGCTCTAGCAAAGGCGCACCGAGTTGACTTTTTTCTAGATAATCGGCGGCTCCTGCCTTCATTGCTTCTAGATCAATTCCGTGGTCTCCCTGTCCAGTCAGTAAAATAATTGGTGCTGTACAACCTTTGGCTATGGCGGCGCGTAACAAATCTAATCCAGTGCGATTACCTAAACGATAGTCTACAAGATAGACATCATGCTGCTGGAGAGCGATCGCTTTTATTGCCTTAGTATAAGAATCTACCCAATCTAACTGAAATTCTGATTCGGGAAACTTATCCAACCAATCATGAGTTAAAATATAATCGTCTTCGTCATCATCGACTAGGAGTACTTTGATCTGGGTCTTGTCCATTTCTGTCTCCAACTGTGATGGGCAGTTCTACGATTTCAAACCAGTATCTACCGATAGTCTTCATCACCTCAACTAAAGATGCGAATGTCACTGGTTTAATAATGAACGAGTTCGCACCAAGGTCGTAGCTGCGATAAATATCTTCTTCGGCTTTAGAAGTAGTCAGCACCACAATCGGTATTTGCCGCAGCTTTGGGTCAGCTTTGATTTCTCTGAGTGCTTCGCGACCATCTTTCCTTGGCATATTTAAATCTAACAGAATTAATCCCGGACGGGGAGCAGTTCGGCGATCAGTGTAGTTACCACGCTGATACAAATAATCCATCAACTCCTCGCCATTTCTGACCACATGCAGATCGTTTGCTAGACGGCTTTCTACCAAAGCCTCCCGCGCCAGCATACAGTCGTCTTCGTCATCGTCAGCCATCAAAATTGTGACTATCGTGCGGCGACCTTTCACGCTAATTTCTCCTTATGAATAGTTTAGTTTTTAGATGCTCGATTTCACCATACGCTGTTTAATCAGAGGAATGCATCTTTGCTACGGATGAAAATTTATCGGTAATGTAACAATAAATTTCGCTCCTTGCCCTAGTTGACTTGTTGCCGTGATCTTCCCACCATGACGCTCGGCAATTTTCCGGCAAATCGCTAGACCTACTCCTGTACCTGCGTATTCGTTACGACTGTGCAGACGTTGAAAAACATTGAAGATGCGATCCAGGTACTTTTCCTCAAAGCCAATGCCATTATCTTCAACGACAATTTGCTGAAAATCCGCCTGATCTCTCGCACTCTTTGACTTAAAGCAATAAATATTTACAATCGGCAAGACTCCCGGACGATGAAATTTCAGGGCATTACCGATTAAGTTCTGTAATAATTGTCGCATTTGTATAGGGTCGGCTTGGATGGTAGGCAAATCCTCTAACTCGACACGTCCACCAGTTTCCCGAATCAATTCTTCCAAATCCGAGATTACCTCTACAGCTACTGTCGTTAAATTCACAGTATTAAATGGTCGGGCTTGAGTTGTCACTCGCGATAGTGTCAACAAGTCGTCAATCAGAGATTGCATCCGTTGAGCGGCATTCTGCATTCGTTCTAAGTAGTCTAGCCCTTGGTCAGTCAAGGTGCCTACACTCGTAGCTTTTAAACGGTTGCCAAAAGCCTGAATTTTCCGCAATGGCTCTTGCAAATCGTGAGAGGCGACAGAAGCAAACTGTTGTAATTCGGCATTAGAACGAGCGAGTTCTTGACGCTGACGGGTTTCGGATTCGAGGAGTTGCGCTTGCGCGAGGGCAATCCCGATTTGGTTGGCTAATTGTTTCAGTAAATCGAGTTCAAAAGGCGACCATTGGCGAGGAGAATTACACTGGTGGGCAATTAGTAATCCCCAAATTTCTTCTTTAATCAAAATCGGGACTACAAGATTTGCTTGCACCGCAAATTGTTGTAAAAATTCTTTATGACAAGCTTGGATATTCGCTTGCTGGATGTCTTGAATCGCACTAATCCTGCCTTGACGGTATTTACCGATATAATCGCGACTAAAACAAGTATCAATAATTTTTTTGCCTAGTGCCACAGGCAAACCTGGTATGACTGCTTCTTGTACCACCATACCTGAGCCGTCAGGTAAGAGCTTAAACATCAAGATCCGATCGGCTTGGAGGAATTTTTGGACTTCGGTGACAGTAGCTTGGAGAACATCCTCAATTTGCAAAGAGGTGCGAATTTTCAAGGTTAAATCAGCGAACAATTGCGATCGCTTATTCTGGCGTTGTAATTCCCGAATCAGGCGATTAGTTTCCAGTAACCTGCTGACTCGCTGACGTAAAACGGCAAAGTGAATAGGTTTGCTAATATAATCACTCACACCGGCGGCGAAAGCCCGTTCTACTGAGTTTGCATCGGCAAGGGCTGTCATCATTAATATTGGTGTGGTGGCAATATTCGGGAGTGCTTGCATTTGAGCGCAACACTCAAACCCATCCATCACCGGCATCATTGCATCTAAAAGCACAAGATCGGGTTGTACGGAAATATACATAGCTAATGCTTCTTTGCCGTTACTGGCTTCAGCTACTTCATATCCTGCGTACACCATCAAATCTTGCAGTTGCGATCGCAAGCATTCATCGTCATCAACAATCAAGATTTTGGTCATTTACGGTGATTTTACCTCCGCCGAAATTAGATTAATCGTTTGCAGCAATTCCTGTGCTGTATAAGGCTTTGATAAAAATGCTTTCACCTGACTGCTGGTGAGGGCGCTAACTTGGCTATTGACCTCGCTGCCGCTGACAGCAATAATTTTCAATTGGGGATTCATTTTTGCTAAAGTGCGAATTGTCGTTGCCCCATCCATGTGTGGCATTAGCAGATCGACAATCGCTAAACTAATTTTACTTTTATGCTGAGCGTAGAAGGCGATCGCTTCAATTCCGTCACTCGCACTGATCACCTTGTAATTATAATTTTCTAAAGAAGATTTTGTCACATCGCGGATAGCGGCTTCGTCATCTACGACTAAAATTACTTCACCATTTCCCATCGGTAGATTTAAATCTACCATATGTGGTATTGCTGCCATATTCACGGCTGGTAAGTAGACTTTAAATTGCGTATTACCAACAAGACTTGCAACGCTAATAAAACCACCGTGACTTTTAATAATTCCAATCACTGTAGACAGACCCAACCCCGTACCTTTACCGATCTCTTTAGTTGTAAAAAACGGCTCAAAAATTTTATCTTGAATTTCGCTGTCGATCCCAATTCCTGTATCGGCGATCACAATTTCAATGTAATCCCCAACTTTGGCATCCAGATTCATCTCAGCATAATTTTCATCGACCACAATATTTTTGGCACTAATGCTTAAAATGCCGCCTTCTGGCATGGCATCGCGGGCATTCACACATAAATTCATCAACACCTGATGTAGTTGGGTAGCATCAGCCGAAATTGGGGTTAAGTTTGGGGCTATTTGGGTATAGACTTGAATGGATTTGGGAAATGTCTGCTGGATAATTTGCTGCATTTCTAAAAGTAAGTGTTTGACTTGTAAAACTGTGCGATCGCCTGCCATTCCCCGCGCAAACGACAGCACTTGCTTCACCAACTCAGCACCTCGTGTAGCATTTTTTTCCACAATTGCCAGCATCTGTTGGCTGCGCTCATCGGCAATCTTGAGCTTCAGTAATTGTACTGACATCAAAATCGGTGCTAGCACATTATTCAAATCGTGGGCAATGCCACTAGCCAAAGTCCCAATACTCTCCATCCGTTGGGCGCGTAAAAATTGCGTTTCTAATTGTTTTTTCTGAGTAATATCAGTATCTACACACAGGATCGATTTCGGTTGGTCTTTTTCGTCTCGTACCAACGCCCAGCGACTTTCAACAATAATTTCTTTGCCTGATTTATCTATTTTCCGCAACTCACCTTGCCACGAACCAGACTGCAAAACTTCCTGTAAAATTTGCTCTAAATGTATCCGCGCCGGTTCAACATATAAAAGTTGATTTGCATTCTTGCCTAAAGCTTCTTCTACTTTCCACCCATAAAGCATCTGGGCACTGCGATTCCAGAAGATAATTTTATTTTCTAAATCCCGAACCAGAATCGCATCTGTGGTCACATCCAGCAAAGCCGCTTGTTCGCGATTTTTTTGTTCAGTATCTAAGCGTTCTTGGTGTGCCTGCTGATAATTTTGAGTAATATGTGACAGTTGAGTTAAATTCCGCCGTAATTCTAACTGTCTAACTACTTGGCGACCTAAAGCTTGTAAACCTTGGATTTGTTCAAGACTGAGCTGTTTGGGAAAGTTATCAATTACACACAATGTGCCAATTGCCTGTCCTCCTGCCGCAACTAGAGAGACACCAGCGTAAAATCTTACATGTGGGTAGGAAGTCACAATTGGATTGGTCGCAAACAGGGAATTTGCGTGGGTATCGGGAATAATTAAAAGTCCGTCAGGTTGCTCTATACAAAGGCGACCAAATCCAATGTCGCGCGGTATTTGTGAGATATCCAAACCAATTTTTGCCTTAAACCACTGACGGTCGGCGTCAATTAAATTAATTAGAGCTATTGGTGTGCTACAAAGGAGCGCTGCTAACTGAACAAGATCGTCAAAAGCTGGTTCTGGTTCAGTGTCAAGAATCTCGTAAGAGTGCAGAACTGCTAACCTCATCGCTTCATTGTCATCCACTATCGCTTTTATCACAGAACACGCGTCCTCAAAACTGCTGTTCAATATCACCCGTTGTCTGTGGCACAATCTCAAGGAAAGAGGCTGATAGTAAAAAGACGAACCCGCTAGCTTTCAACTTCTTTTATCGATAAATTGCCAGTAACGCGGAGTGCGAGATTTTTCCTTCTTCGCAAATAAGCTTCTGTACCTTTAAGTGCTTTACTCCCTTAGCTTCAAAAAACATCAACACATGGTTAGATAACTTCTATTATTTTAGTATGGCTTTAGATAGATAGATAACACAATAATTATTAAGTTGCATGTAATTACGTATTTTTTAATGAAGTTGCATAGTGTTTTATGACACTATGAATATTGTAAATTAAGTAGCCATCAGTACTAACGCTAGTGGACAATAGAATTCAAAGAGTACAAATACTGATGAGCAAAAATAAAAATGGATTTAGCTGTGACTACTACACCGATTGCGCCAATTAAGCCAAAAGCCGAAGATAGCTTCGCGATTACTTTTGCACCATTATCTTTAGATGAAGCCTACACCAAAGCTGAGGCAACAGCTAATGGTGCGGTAGTTCTGATGAGTGGGATGGTGCGCGAACAAACTGATGGCAAGCCAGTCGTGTCTTTGGAGTATCAGGCATACGAACCGATGGCTTTACAAGTGTTTTATCAAATTGCTGTGGAGATTCGCAAAACTTGGACTGATGTGACTCGGATCGTCATACATCATCGTGTCGGACGGTTGCAAATCGGCGAAATCAGCGTTTTAGTCGCGATCGGTTCTCCCCACCGTGCCGAGGCTTTTGCCGCTTGCCGATATGGGATTGATACTCTTAAACATAACGCCCCCATTTGGAAAAAGGAACATCTGGAGAATGGTTCTAGCACTTGGGTCAGCATCGGAGCGTGTGAAGTTACAGATTGTTAAGTGCCAATTTGGAGTTTGTAACAATTCTCAACACAATTCTCATCTTTTATTTCAGTTTGTAACTATTCCTGTATCCCCAAAGACTATTCCTTTAGACTGATTTTCAATTGAAATTTTGGGATGTAGAGATAAGATGCACTCACTAAATTTGATCTGCCATGAATTTGTAGTTACGGTCTCTTTTGTTGCTTGTATAGTTGGTTTGTTTTTACTCTGGGACAACAAGTCCAACCAGGATGACTTAGAAGAATCAGAGCGAATCCTATTTAGAATGTGTTTTTCTTACTGGCTAGTTTATTGCCTAGCTTTTGCCCTTGAAAAAATAATTTTACCCGAATGGGAATCCGTACTGCTAAGTTTGCGGATCACCACCGCCTTATCTTACTTCTTGACTTTTTCTTGCACCCTCAGCCTGCCATTAAACAAGTTCGCAGTACACCGAGTGGAAGATTAAGTGCTTCGCACGGGTGGGGGAGTGCTCTTGAGTAGGGGAACGCTGCGACAAAGATGAAGAAGATTGAAAGACTCTCGATTGTGGAACACACAATTCCCCTACACTTGACTTTTCCCACACCTCACACCCGACACCCTACTTCTTCCATACTCGTTTTCATTTATTTACAATGATTGCGATCGCGGCTTCGAGTTGTTCCTGATCCATAGTAGTCAGAATAAAAACTTCCTGTACAGTTTTACCTTGGCGAGCAATGACTTTAAATCCTCCGCGAATCGGCACCGACACCTTAAGTTGCATTTTCGGTGCGTGACCTTTAGCCCGACCAAGAACTCCAGGAGTAACGGTAGTAATCCCCTCGAAGCGACAGAGGCGTTCGAGAATGGGGATTAAACCTTGAATGTGAGTAGAGTGATTCCAAACAAGTCTACCGTCGGAGGATTTGCCCATCGTTTTTTTACGCCGCTTCCAGAGGGGCCATCGTCAAACCGGCCCGACGCAGTTGTTGGTGATAAAGTTCCGCTTGCTCTTGGGGGCCAGTCCAAACGATCGCCTGACCTTCGTAGTGTACTTGATCGGTTAGTTCCCAAGCCAAATCGCTAGTCATCCCTGGAATATACTTCATCAAACACCCAGATACGTGCTCAAACGTGTTGAAATCATCATTCAACACAATCACCTTGTAGTTGGGATACTGCTTAATAACAACTTGACTAGCACGTTGCGGAGCGACAGTCGGCGCTGTTGCCATCCCGTAAGTGGACGCGGAAAGTCTTGTAACCATAAGATATTTACCTAATATAAACTTTACCCAATTAGACTACATCATTGATCTAGTTTAACCAATCTCGGAAAAGGGGGGAAGTGCTCTTGAGTGGGGGAGGGGGAGTGGGGGAGAAATGAGGAATTATTAATTATGAATTACTCATACCGAAATATTCAACATACCCCACTCCCCCCCTCCCCCTTTCACCTTCACTTTTTCCTACTTCCAATCATCCCAATTTTCATTGAAAATCGAAGTATCCGGAAATGCAGTAGGATTGCCGTTTTGCTCTAAACGCCGTTTAAGTTCCTCTAGTTGGGGTTCCGGCTGAGGTAATTGATCTACAAGTTGATAAGGGGCGATGCCTTTT
>JBBQRU010000103.1:0-19961 GCA_038214545.1 Cyanophyceae cyanobacterium
AAACCTGTTACTGATGGCACGCTCAGACTTAGCTCTAGCGCTTCGCACCACAATTTATCAGGCACAGACCCAAAACGTCGCAGTGCGACAAGAACAAATTCAGCTGAAAGCGGATGAGCAATCGCTCAATCTCAATCTGGAAGTGATCCCATTCCGCCGGGGGAACGGAAATGCGCTCTATTTTTTGGTATTTTTGGAGACAGTTTTACCGTCAACCACTGCTCTTAGCCCGACGACGGCGGAAAGCCGGGAGTCAATAGACTTGGAGCGTGAAATTGTGAATCTCCGTCAGGCGCTGGCAGCAGCCGCCCAACGAGAAATATTGGCTCAAACACATCTCCAAGGGGTGATAAGTGAGCAAAACTATCTCAACCAAAGCCTGCGAGTGGCAAACGAAGAAATTTTATCGAGTAACGAGGAGTTGCAAAGCACGAATGAAGAACTCCAAACGGCTAAAGAAGAGATTCAAGCCACCAATGAAGAACTCTCTACCACCAACGACGAACTTCGCAGCCGCAATCTGCAACAAAACCGAGACAATAGCGATCTCAACAATTTTCTGACTAGCATCAGTATCCCGATTGTCATGTTGACTAATCAGTTAAGAATTCGCCGTTTTACGTCAACTGCTCAGCGACTCTTCAATTTCATTCCCACCGATGTCGGACGACCATTCAGCGACCTCCAGACCAAGTTTGACGTCCAACTAGAATCCTTGATTTTGGAGGTGCTGGAGACGCTCAACACGCAAGATGTGGAGATTCAAACGCAAACGGGTTACTGGTACAGCCTCCGCATTCGTCCTTATCGCACTACCGAAAACCAAATTGACGGCGTGACGCTGGTGTTTCTGGATATTGACGCGCTCAAACGCCATGCCGCCACGCTAGAAGTAGCCCGCAACTATGCAGAAACGATCGTCGAGACTGTGCAAACTCCGCTTGTCGTGCTTGATGCCGAGCTACGGGTAAATACTGCCAATCGCTCGTTTTATGATACGTTCCAGGTTTCTGAGGTTGAAACCGGACACTCTTTCCAGTTTGAGTTAGGTAATGGGCAATGGAATATTCCCCAACTGCGATCGATTTTGGCAGAGATTCTGATCGATGGTTGTCAGGTTCAAAATTTTGAGGTTGATCATTATTTCGAGCATATCGGGCAAAAAACAATGCTGATCAATGCGTGCAAGCTACAACGAGAAGACAACGCTGACATGATTTTGCTGTCGATCGAAGATATAACAGATCGCACGCAGTTTGAAACGGAGCGATCGCAGCTATTAATGCAGGAGCAAACCTCCCGTCAACAGGCAGAAGCTGCCAATCGAGCCAAAGATGAATTTCTCGCCAATCTCTCGCATGAACTCCGCAACCCGCTAAATACGGTGCTGGGATGGGCGAAACTACTCCGCGCCCGCAACCTTAATGAAGGGACAGCGGCTCGTGCCTTAGAAACCATCGAGCGGAATGCCATAGCACAAGCTCAACTCATTGAGGATATTCTGGATATCTCTCGGATTACGAGCGGCAAGCTTAGTCTAAACAACCGTCAAATCGACTTGAGCTTAGTTGTGCAAGCCGCCCTGGATACCGTTCAATTATCAGCGTCAGCAAAAAACATTCAACTGGTTTCAACGTTAAGTGCTGTGACCGTGGTTGGCGATATTGATCGCATGCAGCAAGTTTTTTGGAATCTGCTATCGAACGCCATCAAGTTTACACCTGCGGGCGGACAAGTTGAAATCACAATGTTGATTGTTGACACCCAGGCTCAAGTTCAAGTCAGCGACACAGGGCGAGGCATTCGGGCAGACTTGTTGCCGCATATTTTCGATCGGTTCCGTCAGGGCGATTCCAGCACGACCAAAGCGGTTTCCGGGCTGGGGTTAGGGCTATCGATTGTGCGGCATCTTGTCGAGCTGCATGGTGGCACTGTGCAAGCGGCAAGTCCAGGCGTTGGGCAAGGAGCGACGCTGACCGTGTGGTTGCCCTTACACTCCCCGTCCTCTTCCTCGCCACCGACTCTGGAACCGTCCTTGAACGGCTCGCAGGATCACCCAACTCTTACAGGCTTGCAGATCCTAGTGGTCGATGATGAGGTCGATACGCTGGAACTATTGAAGTTTGTGCTAGAAAATTATGGGGCAGAAGTGCTGACCGTGACGACTGCCATAGACGCTTTAGCCGCTCTGAGCGTTACCCCTAGCCCATATGATGTGCTGATTTCTGATATCGGAATGCCTTCTGAAGATGGATACTTCTTAATTCGACAAGTGCGAGATCTGAGCGCTGAAGCCGGTGGACAAATTCCCGCGATCGCGCTGACTGCCTATGCGAGTGAGGTTGAACGACTTCGAGCGATCGAGTCGGGGTTTCAAACGCACGTTGCTAAACCCGTCGATCCCGTTCAACTTGGATGGGTTATTGCGAACCTGACTCAACGACGTTAAGTAGATGCAGCCAAGTTTTTTGCCAGGGAAGTATTCCCCCTCGTCCGGGAACGCTATCCTCAAGCCACTTTTAACATCGTCGGTGGGAAACCAACACCAGAAGTACTGCAACTACAAGATTCTCCAGGAGTGGTAGTCACTGGTCGCGTACTGTCAATGGTTGAATATATACATCAATCCACTATTTGTGTCGTCCCTCTCCGGACTGGTTTTGGCATCAAGAATAAAACTTTAGAAGCGATGGCGGCTGGTGTTCCCGTTGTTGGGAGCGATCGCGGTTTAGAAGGACTAGCAATAGATGTCCCACTTAGAGCCTTACGCGCCAATCAACCAACCGAGTATATCTCCGCCATTAGTCAGCTATAGGAGCGTCCAGAATTGCGAACTGAATTATCTCGCAATGCCAGACTACTCGTAGAAACAGAATACACCTGGGAGAGTGCCGGTAAACGCTACGAGCAAGTATGTCTCAGAGACATTGAGGGGTGAAGCATTTGATCACCCCTTAGCCTGTGTGGCAAAGAAAATGCCCTGTGCTGAGTATTGATACTATCATTCAAGGATATTCTCATTTAATGAGATATTATAGAAATGTTCTCCTTAATATTGGGATGCAACAGAAAGATACTAGGAGGTGAAGCGGTTGTTTGAAGCAGTCCTTTATGATTCCCACGAAATTAAGCAAATTCAGAGCAGGAGAGCGAACCCATCCTGCTTTACTGTTCTTGACCAAAAAACTCGAAGATTAGCTAGAGCGGTAGAGCAGAACTGGAGTAACTTTGCATCTGTTGATCGCGAGTTACTTAAGAACCTTGCTTATGATCTCATTCGACCCAGTCAGGGCATAAGTAAAATATGGTCTAGCATTTGGGTGGTAGCTTATTTTGCTTTTATTGCTACAACTAATCAACTTGAATCATTTAATTCTTGTCTAGAAGCTTTAGATATCTTAATAGACAACATATTAAATGCACTTGAACGTGATGATGCTGTTTACAAACAGGTTTTTTCCGATACTCTAGAAGAATTAAGGTCTAATCCGGAGGTAGGAGTCTAATTTATTAACAAACATGTGTATTACAACTCATTACTGTTAGATGGATCTAAATAACAAGCAGTATAAAGTTTTGGAATCTATTTTTATCAATCCGATTCCTTCAAATATTCTTTGGCAGGATATTGAAAATTTATTTAGAACATTGGGTGCCGATGTTCGCCAAGGGCAAGGTTCGCGGGTTAGAGTGAAATTAAATTATGTGAAAGCTGTATTTCATGAACCTCATCCAGAAAAAGAAACTGATAAAGGTGCAGTTAAATCGGTTCGGAAGTTTTTGATAAAAGCAGGTATTGAGCCAGAAACATTAGTAAATGATGAGTAAATTTTTACTTCAAAATATATGATGAATTATAAGGGATATACTGCAAACCTAGAAATTGACGTAGAAGCAGGAATTATTTTTGGGCATGTACTTGACATTAATGATGTAGTCACATTTAAAGGTAAAACAGTCGAAGAGGCACGTCAAGAATTTTATAAATCAGTAGATGATTATCTTGCTTTTTGTGAAGACTTAGGAGAAGAACCCGATAAAGCTTTTTCTGGGAAACTTCCTTTCCGCACTACACCAGAGCGTCATCGTCAGATTCTTATGGCCGCCAATAAAGCAGGTAAAAGTATTAATGCTTGGATGGATGAAGTATTGAGTATTGCAGCAGATCAGGGAATTAATGCCAATCCCTAATCAAAATTCTTCTCTTGGGAGTCGAAACGAATAATTGTGTTGGCTCGCTCAAATTGTTCGAGGGTTTCTTTGTTAGATATTAAATCTATATAGTCGTTAGTTGAGATAAGAAAGTGCTTGTTGGAAGAAAGTAACACAACGATTTTCGATATTTAGCAACGAAGATAGAGTTCAGTATTCTATAATTTACTCACATAGTGAATCATAAAGATAATAATCTTGTGAATCTCCTATTACTTGACATTTGAGATGACTCAACTGTTCAATCATATGTGCTCGGAAACAATTTTCGGAAATATTTAGAGTATATAATTGATTAATTTTTGGGGATTTAAGTAGATCAATATCTTCTTGAGTGCTTAGAGAACCTTGTGATAAATTTAATACTTTTAAGTTATCAATAAGTGGTGATTCGATTAAAAATTTCAGAATATTATTTGTATCATAACTATTGATTATTCCTAAATAAAGTAAATTAGGGAATGATTTACCGGAAAACAAATGCTTTAAACTATCAATATTCAATCCTGATTTTACATTTAACTCAAAATATTCTAAACATGGCAAGTTTAAATTACAAAGTTTCGTTAGACTTGACTCCCATAGCTCATATGCTTCAATAACTAAAGATTTCAAGCTACTATGTTTAAAAAAATGTATTTTTGTTGAAGCTTCATTAACTCTATTAATATTTTGATATTTTGCCACATTTGATTTTAAAAAGTTTTCATTATCTATTTTTCCTCTAACTTGTAATAATTCTAATTTGGGATAAGCTTGAAGAATTTGTAGAATATTATAAATATATACTTGTGACGATCCCAAGTGGTTTTCTTTACTCTCCCCAATAAATAAAGCTTTAAGATTAGGTAATAAATTCTTGGAATCAGCGATATTTTCAAAAAAATCTTGTAAATGCTTACGCCGATATAAGTTTCTATCTTCTATGTAGCATTTTAAGACTTTTAACTGCTTAGAACCAGAATCTTGTGTTAATTCTTGTAGTTGCTTTTTGCTTTTTATTATGTATGCAGTGTTCATTGGATTTAAAAGACCAATTCCATAATTAAAACTTTTTGTTTTCCAATTTTCTAACTTAATAAAAATTATCCAAGGATTATAATTTATTAAAGCTTGCTTTGCTTTTGGGCTTCTGCTTTGCTCTAGTAAACTCGTAGCAACCATTTTTACATATAGAGAAGAATTATTTAATGCTTCAATTACCAGATCCAAACCTGCATCCCCATAATCAATAGCATCCTCAATCGCTGCAATCTTCACATTAAATTCAGAACTTTCCAATCGAATTTTAACACCTTCAATCCCTCCTAAAACTACGCTATTAGTGGGAGGTGGCGCTTCCCCTCCAAGCACAACATCGAATTCTCCGGGTTGATTTGAGTCATTGTTCATATTGGTTAGTATCGAGTTATCTAGACACAGGTTGAAAATAGGTTAGTGGCTGAATTCCCAGAACTAAATTCTATACCACCTCATAGGGAATTGGCTGTAGAAATCAACCTTGTCAAACAGGATCTATCGAGCTAAGTATAGGGTAATTTTCGATACTTTGTCTCTATTGAGATCTCTTATCCAAATACCTGAAGAGTGTAGCAGTTAGGCATTAGGCGCTACTTCTTGGGCGGAAAAATTTTGCACTTGATAAAAATTATTTGCACAGACCTTGTGTTAGCGCAAAAGATTGCGTAGCTTTTCGGTGGCGCATCCGAGAAAAAATATATACATTGGGACAAAACTAATCTGATTCTCATTAGAGGAATTTGCTTACCAATTAGTCTCAGCAAATTCACGTATATAGAAATTAAGATGACAGAAGAGTCAGGCAAACTAGTACCACAATCGCCAGCACAGCTAGTCTCCACGAAGCGAGGGAGTTGGGTGGCTTCATTGTTCGTTTTCATCGCTTTATTGGGTAGTGCCACATTAGTTCTTGGTGGTGCATGGCTGAGTATGATAGTTATTTTCGATCCAGGGAAAATTTCTTGGGTGAATCAGCATTTACCGCAATGGGCGCAGCTTCCCGATCAAAATCAACAACCGCAAACTTTCGCCCAAATTCGCTCCTCATTAAGTAAACAATCACAGAGTGCAGGTGAACCAATACCTGTAGAAAATGATGTCATATTGCTACCCATCCTCAAACAGCGGGATAGTTGTAACTCCGATTGTCAACAGATAGTTGAACTGAGACTTTATCAACCTGCACAGTTTCCACCCAAAGGTATTACAGAGAAAACATACCAACTGGCAAGTGAATTACCTATTTCTGGCCCCGAAGAATCTTTTGTAATTGCACCTTTAGTTAATAATGACTCCGACAGCGCCGGGAGTAACACTCCTCTACCACTAACTGAGGTGCAAAAGTATGAAGGCAAAATACCAGCCCCAGGAATCTGGTTTTATTTAAAAGGACAGCGCCAACAAGGAAGTAACGCGATCGCTTACGGTTACATTCTCCACTACAATTCTGAGCACACCCACCTAGAACTGCTGTCACCCTGGACTAGTACCACCGGAAAAATACCTCAATGGCGACAATTACCTAACAAAACACCCTTATTAGTTGTTGACCAAACAGTCGGTTTAGAACCACAGTTGCGCGTTTATCAAGTCAAAGCGGTCAAGTTATTCCTCAGCACAGTAGAGTTAACGCCGATTTCCCTCACCGAACCGGCACTCAAAGATCCTGCTTACCAACAAGCTTTGAGCATCGCCCGTAGTGGACTATGGACACCAGCAAATAAATGGCTGCAATTTATCAAGCAAAAGCACGGAAAAATACCTGCAGCTGAAGCGCAAATGGAGTTGATTCGCCTACACTCCCAACTCACTCAAGCGCAAGCTGATAAATCCTGGGCAAGTCCGGGACAACAAGTCCTCGCGGATTTAATTGATGGTCGTTGGGAGAAAGCTTTAGAAGTATTTACAGCCTCACCGGAAAATACGCAAGAAGTTGTTCCCTTACTCAAAGCAGATTCCGGTCGCTTATGGCACCGAGTCGAAGCCGCATTAAAGGTAAAACCCGACCGACTAGAGGTAAAAGCTTGGGGTGCTTTAATTTTAGGCGCACAACAAGGAGAACCAAAAGCCAAGTCTTGGGTGGAAGAAAAGAAGAACACCCCAGAGAATATTACCTATATTCAAACTTTGCTCAAACGCTTAAATGGTGAATATACATCGAAAAATACTCAAACTGATGCCAACCACCCCAGCCGCATCGTTGGTTCAGTCCAACCAATCGGCAAAGTGAATCAAACTGAGTGGTTGCCACTTGACCCAAAAGAGACGCAATTGGCATCACAGCAGCAAGATCACCAATGGTACTCAGTCCAAGTTGCTGCTTTCTATGATGGCAAAAGTTGGCTGTATGACCCATTCCCGCAACTAAACTTACCCAAAACCGACCCAGCCAAATTTTTATCCCAGCAATTGGGCTTGCAGTCTGACGCGAAAATTGAGATTGTGGTCTGGCAAGCGGATGGACAGCAGGAAACGACAACTGCCACCATCAAAGCCATGCAACTACGTGGGGGAATTTTACGGTTATTAGCAGAACCAACAACCGCCCTACCTCCGACTCAATCTAATTCTCGACCAAAGATCGCCTTAACTAGCGGCGCTATCCAATGGGTGCAGCCATCGCCAATTACTTTGGCAGAACTTACCACCCAGCAGCTAGAATTTGTCAAGATACTCTTACCCAATTTGTGGCGCGAGTTGCAAAAATCAGGGAGACTCCCGACAGGGGCGATCCCCAGCTTTCTACAGCTTCAACAACAGCTAGGACATTGGCCAGTCCAGACGATTGATTTAACTGGTAATGGTCATCCAGAAACAGCGTTGACAATTTCTGACGAAGCGATCGCCGCCTTAGCACCCGCAACCACTACTACCCACAGTCAAAAATCTCGTCCTCAGACGGTAATTTTTAACAGTGATGGTAAAGTTATTTATAGTGATTTTCGCAAATCTACAGGAGAGGTTCTGAGTGCGATCGCCACTCTCACAGAACAACAACCCCCAGTTTTATTAATTGAAACTGGCAAAAGCTACCATCTTAAGCGCTGGAGTGTTAAGGCTCAGCGCTTTGAGTAGCTTGTGATACATCTAAATCTAATTGCTACCAGGAATGAACCATGTGTCAGCAATCAAACGCCAAAGCACGCAAATTAGACATTAGATGTTGCCAACCGCTGCTGCTTCAGGCTTTGCAACTGCTGTAGTAGTGATTCAATTTCGGCTTGTAAATGGAGAAACTTGACTTGGTGATCGACTTGTTCAAAAGACTTTGATAAATCGCGCTCGTGGCTCAAGGAGTTATCCATCGATGTCTGGGTAGGTCGGGTAGGTGAACAGATAGTGGACATGGGAATGGTAGATATAATTGCTTACTTGAAGTGTTAAGATATCTTAACTTAAACTTTTGGCATAGAGTGAATTCATAGTCAAATTATCGCAAGAACTCCTTCACAGTTCAGTAGATTACATTACTTCTCAGGATAAGATCATAAAAAAAAGCCAAAAATCTGCCTTTTGCTAGATTCCCCTGGCGTCAAAAAGTTGTAATTGAGAAAGTTTAGATACCGTGATTAGCCTAATTGCTGCTAAATCTCATCGCCCAACCTGGCACGGACTGATAGAAGCCTATCGCCAATACCTGCCAGTGACTGACAAAACCCCCGTAATTACCCTTCACGAGGGTAACACTCCGCTAATTCCAGCACCAGGGATAGCCGAGCGGATTGGCAGACAAGTCAAGGTTTTTGTCAAATATGACGGACTCAATCCCACAGGTAGCTTCAAAGACCGAGGGATGACAATGGCAATTTCCAAAGCTAAAGAAGCAGGAGCCGAGGCAGTAATTTGTGCTAGCACAGGTAACACCTCCGCCGCCGCCGCCGCTTATGCTAAACGTGCGGGAATGCGAGCATTTGTGCTGATTCCCGAGGGTTATGTAGCTTTAGGTAAATTGGCGCAAGCATTATTGTACGGAGCCGAGGTATTAGCCATCAAAGGTAATTTTGATAGAGCGCTAGAAATTGTGCGCCAAATGTCAGATACTTACCCAGTAACTTTGGTGAACTCAGTCAATCCCTACCGCCTGGAAGGACAAAAAACAGCCGCATTTGAAATTGTTGAAGCCCTAGGCGATGCTCCTGATTGGTTATGTATTCCAGTTGGGAATGCTGGTAATATCACTGCATATTGGATGGGCTTTTGTCAATACCACCAAATACAGATGTGTACGCGCCTACCTCGGATGATGGGATTCCAAGCTGCAGGCGCGGCTCCGCTGATTTCCGGTCAGCCAATAGCGCATCCAGAAACCTTAGCCACAGCAATTCGGATTGGCAATCCCGCTAACTGGCAAAAAGCGATCGCCACCAAATCAGCTTCTGGCGGAAGTTTCCACGCCGTTACCGATGCAGAAATCCTGGATGCTTACAGACTATTAGCATCTACAGAAGGAATATTCTGCGAACCCGCCAGTGCTGCTTCTGTCGCGGGGATGTTACAGGTTAAAGACCAGATTCCTACAGGTGCAACAGTAGTTTGCGTCCTCACAGGGAATGGACTCAAAGACCCAGACACAGCGATTAAACACTGTCAAAATCAATTTAAACAGGGAATAGAACCTGAACTCCAAGCCGTCGCTGAGGTGATGGGATTTAGTTAGGATTGCTCTTGAGTGGGGGAGTATTTCCAACTCCCACACTTTGTGGCTCAGTGCGTTCTCTAGTTAGACGATCAATGGCATCGCCCAACGCGGTAGTTAGACTTTTACGGGTTTGGGAGTGGTTGGTTTGCTCGCTTTTTAAAGCTTGTAGCAGACGTTCTCGTTCCGACAGTACTGTTACTAATCTTGACTTCAATTCATCCACAGATTGCAGTTGGGCTATTTCTTGTTGAACATCTCTAGAGTTATCTTCATGAATTGGCACTTCTGGAAGACCGCGCAATTGTTCAATTTCCGCTTTGAGTGAGGCAATTGCTTGTTGCGATAACTTAGTTTCTGTGCGGCGCTGCTGGGCTTCAGTCGAATAGAGTTGTCGCCATTTTTCGGCACTTTCCCAGGCTGCATTGCGATCGCTTTGGAGTTCTGCTAGCTGCTCTTTGAGCGCCTTAATTTCCGTTAACCAGTTTGTTACCTCGTAACTCATATATCAAAAAGTGTGAATGGGTAGTGAATGTGTATAAGCATAGCTTGACGCTATCGACGTAATTGTCGGCAAATTTTGGTATTTCTAAAGAAATCACTCTCTTATACATGTGAGATTAGAGGTAATGGTATCAAAGAGCATAGAACCTCAGACCCCACACCCTATCGCCGACTTTTGGTGGTGTCGCAAATCGCTTCTAACGCTATGTTATCGTTGTTTCCGGCAATTTAAGCACTGCTAACTACTATTGGTCTATTTGCGGTCTCACGGACATATATTTTTTCACAATCATGCAAGCTTGTACCCAGTATTAATACTGCCTATTTTCGTCTTAAATAAAACATGCTAATTATAGTTAGAACAAACTTAAACTTCGCACTATTTTATGATGCAAGACTGGTGGCAAACGACATTTCCCCAAGGACGGCAAAACCTGACAATTACCGATGCTAATGGCTATCCCGTGCAAATCGCTTATGGTGAAAAAGGCACAGGGAAACCACTGTTTTTAATTCACGGCATTGGTAGTTGGAGCTACAATTGGCGCTATAGCGTCGAGCCGTTGTCTGAATATTTTCGAGTAATTTGTTTTGATGCGAAAGGCTATGGCTTTTCCGAAAAACCCCTGGCTCGCGAAAAAGTAGGTCATCAAATCATTGAACTACAACGCATAATTAAAGGACTATGTGATGAACCGGCGGTGATTGTCGCCGAATCTTTAGGAGCATTAAACGCTCTAGCAGTGGCTCAGGAATACCCACACTTAGTCGCCCAATTAGTCGTCGTAAACGTACCAATTTTCCCTACTGGCTTACCTAATTTAGGCATGTGGTTACTCTCGCGTATGCCTTTAGAAGCGATCCAAGCCATTGACCATAGCCGTGTGAGCTATCTAATCGCCCCTTTGCTGAGAGAAATAATGGCTCAAGAACGGCGCACCTTGTTGCACAATCCCGAAACTCTCACCCCAGAAGATGTGTATTGGATGACTTACCCGTTTGTAGAATTCCCTGGGACTCTCAGTAAAGTTACGGAAGAGTTACATATAGCCACTCAGGAAATCGAGAATTTACAAGTAGGTAAGCCAAGTTTGATCGCCAAAATTCAAAATCGTCTCGGCGCGATTAAGTGTCCTACCTTAATATTATGGGGTGAAAAAGATAGATGGTATCCACCTAGTGATGGTCAAAAATTACACTCCCGCATTCCTCATTCGCAGCTGAAAATTCTTCCCAACTGCGATCACGACGCTTCTTCCGGAGCAACAGAAGCAGTCAATGCGGCGATTCTGGCTTTTTTAGCGCGATAGAAAAGTAATCTTCATTACATATTAAAACCGTAACCATCTTTTTTGGACATAACTCAAAATGCCGGTAGCGATCGCACAGCATAACAACAGCAAGAGTACTCCACCCGGCATAAAACTCAGCAAACCCAAGCCTCTAAGTATCCATACGGCTAGAGTGATACCTAAAAGAACGGCAAAAGCCCGAATCAAGTTACTGTTTAACCTGGAAGATTGACTCACTATCAGCGATCTCCGATACTTACTACTTACAAAACCTATTCTAATGAAGATTCCGGATTTTCGCGGAGAGATTAGAATTAGTGATTAATTACTACCTGGAGTAGTGATACGAATATAAAGATTTAGGGAATAATAAGCTAAGAATGTGCAAATTTGTTAAAGATTAAGCAAAGGTGACAAACTTAGGCAATTTAAATCGGGTAGATCAAGTTTAATAGCTTGAAGTTTCCAGTGGTATTGAATGTGTTGAGGAGTAGATGTCGTTATGGTCGCTTTTTCCCCTTTAGAATCAATTCCTGTTGGCTTCGATCTAACTTGGAGCCACGATCAGCAATTACGCCTATTACAAGGTGAAATTTTAGTCAAAACGCGATCGCATACAGCTTGGGGTGGCGCAGTCACAACAGCAATGTATCTTCCCCTAGTGCGTGAGCATGTCTGGAAACAAGTAACAGATTACCCTCGTTGGGTAGATTACTTTCCCGATGTCACCAAAAGTGAAGTACTACAGCGTGGCGAAGTCAAGCGTTTATATCAAGTAGCACAAAAAAGTTTTTTTATCTTAACAGCTCAAGTTGAAATCTACCTCAACGTATTCGAGGTAATAGGTCAAAAAATTGAATTTTTGCTCGAAAAAGGCACTTTTGCTGATTTTACGGCAAATTTAAAACTTCAAGACTGCGGCACAGGGACTTTACTCACATATACCGTGCAAGCTACACCAACTATACCTATCCCCTCCATGTTGATTCAACAGGCAATGCATCTCGAATTACCTGAAAATATGCGTAAAATGCGGCACGAGCTTTGTAAGGTTTAGTTAACCTCTTGCCAAAGTTACGCTTTTTACCACAGACTAAAGTTCGGAGCTAATTCAACCAAGACCGCCCTTGGCGGTTTTTGTTTGTCTAGCTATATAGGCGTTGCGTTCGTTTAGCAAGGCTACACCTACGTGCGAGTGTCAAAGCACCTCTGATGCGAGACCTTGTGTACGAATGCTACCGCTGCTAATTCCAGTATTTTTACAATAAGCAAAGTAAAAGTAATGTCACAACCACAACAAATTCTCAACTTTTGGTTTGGCCAGCCCAATGATGCTATTTACGGCAACCCTCGGCAAATATGGTTTAGTAAACAACCCGAATTTGATCTAGAAGTAAGAAACCTATTTCTCTCTGATTACACCCAAGCCGCATCTGGAGAACTAGACGAATGGAGACACTCTAGCGATAGCAGTTTGGCACTGATTCTGTTACTAGATCAATTTCCCCGCCACATGTTTCGTGACACACCTCAAGCATTCGCCACTGACTGGCAAGCCCTCTCCATCGCCCAATACGCCGTCGCCCAAAACTACGACACCCAATTATTACCTGTACAACGCTGGTTTATCTATTTTCCCTTTGAACATAGTGAAAACCTCGATCACCAGCGACGTTCCGTGGAACTATTTGCCCAACTCCGTGAAGACCCCAACAGCACCGAAACAATTAACTACGCTGTTCGACACATGGAAATAATATCCCGCTTTGGTCGCTTCCCCCACCGCAATATCATTCTTGGAAGACCATCCACACCCGCAGAAGAAGAATTTTTACAACAATCAGGCTCTACCTTTTAGAGATCCACGATCAATAGTGGGACGGGCTTTTCCGTCCGCCCCACAATAGTACAAACTACAACTAACTCCCTTTCTTTCTTCTTCTTTCTTCTTCTTTCTTTGTGTTCTTTGCGTCCTAACGCCTAACGGCTTCGCTTCGCTAATGCGGTTCGGTCATCAACCAGATTGCGTAGTCACCACATCCGAACTTAAACGCTTAAACGAAAGACGTTCATTTTCCACATCCACATAGATGATGTCGCCTTCAGTGAATTTACCGCGCAAGATTTCTTTAGCAATCTGAGTTTCTAACTCGCGTTGAATTGCCCGCTTCAACGGACGCGCACCAAATACAGGATCGTACCCTACTTCAGCTATAAAGTCAACAGCAGAATCAGACAGTTTCAAAGACATCTTGCGATCGCTAAGTCTTTGTGTCAATCTCGCTACTTGCAACTGGACAATAGAGCGTAATTCTTGACGATCCAAAGAGTGGAAGATGATAAACTCATCGACGCGGTTCAGGAATTCAGGACGGAAACTATTCCGCATTGCTTCCATAACTCGATGGCGCATTTCGTCATAACGGGAGTTATCTCCAGCGATATCGAGGATATATTGCGAACCGATATTGGAAGTCATGATAATGATCGCGTTCTTGAAGTCTACAGTTCGACCTTGAGCATCAGTCACACGTCCATCATCCAGAATTTGCAGGAAGATATTGAATACATCCGGATGCGCTTTCTCGATTTCGTCGAATAGTAGCACAGCATAAGGGCGGCGACGCACTGCTTCGGTCAATTGTCCACCTTCTTCGTAACCTACATATCCGGGAGGTGCGCCAATCAAGCGGGAAACGGCATGTTTTTCCATGTATTCAGACATGTCAATCCGCACCAAGGATTCTTCGCTGTCAAATAGATATGCAGCTAAAGCCTTGGCTAATTCCGTTTTACCAACACCTGTTGGTCCGAGGAAGATGAAACTCGCAATCGGACGGTTAGGATCGGCGAGTCCAGCACGAGACCTTTGAATTGCATCGGCGACGGCGGTGACGGCTTCCTCTTGTCCGACGACTCGATTGTGAAGTTCGTCTTCCAGATTTAGCAGTTTCTCTTTTTCTGACTCCACCAATTTACTCAGCGGAATTCCTGTCCACTTAGAAATAACTTCGGCAATATCAGCTTCGGTGACTTCTTCACGTAAAAGAGATTTACCACTGTGTTGCATCTGCGCTAGCTGCTGTTCTGCAGCTTCTAAGTCGCGATGCAGATTTGGTAAGTGGGAGTATTTCAACTGACTCGCACGCTCGTAGTTGTCCTTGTTGTGGTAGTCTCGTTCCGCTTGTTGAATTTCCAGGTTAACGCGGTCAATGTTTTCTTTGACAGACTGGATCTTGGTGATGGCGTCTTTTTCTGATTGCCATTGGGCATTTAGCGATACCTGTTGTTCTTTGAGGTCAGCTAATTCTTTTTCGAGTCTTTCTAGCCGATCCCGAGAAGCGGTGCTGGTTTCTTTTTGCAGCGACAGCTTCTCCATCTCTAGCTGGAGAATCTTGCGGTCGATTTCGTCGAGTTCTTCAGGTTTGGAGGTGATCTCCATTTTTAACCGTGCTGCGGCTTCGTCTACTAAGTCGATTGCTTTGTCTGGTAAGAAGCGATCGCTAATATAACGGTTTGACAAGGTAGCGGCGGCGACTAAGGCTGTATCCGAAATCGTCACCCCGTGGTGAAGTTCATACCGTTCTTTCAACCCACGTAAAATTGACACTGTGTCTTCAACACTGGGTTGATCGATATATACTTGCTGGAAGCGCCGTTCTAGTGCCGCATCTTTTTCAATGTATTTCCGGTACTCATCCAAAGTTGTCGCCCCGATACAGCGCAATTCACCCCGCGCCAACATCGGTTTGAGTAAATTACTCGCATCCATTGAGCCTTGTGTTGCGCCAGCACCGACAACGGTGTGAATCTCGTCAATAAATAGGACAATAAAGCCTTTGGATTCGGTGACTTCTTTTAAGACAGCTTTGAGACGTTCTTCAAATTCTCCTCGAAATTTAGCGCCAGCAATCAAAGCCCCCATATCTAAGGAGATTAGCTTGCGGTCTTTCAGAGATTGGGGTATATCTCCGCTGACAATCCGCTGTGCTAGTCCTTCGGCGATGGCGGTTTTACCAACACCCGGTTCACCAATTAATACAGGGTTATTTTTGGTGCGGCGAGAGAGGATTTGAATTGTGCGGCGAATTTCATCATCGCGACCAATCACTGGATCAAGCTTACCTTGGCGAGCTGCTTCTGTGAGGTCACGCCCATATTTTTCCAGTGCTTCGTATTTGCCTTCTGGATTTTGGTCGGTCACTTTCTGATTCCCTCGAATTTGTTTAATGATATTTTTGAGTTTGGATTCGTCTAATCCAAATTCTTGGAATAATGCTTTACCGAAGCGATCATCTTTGGCATACGCCAATAAGAGATGTTCGATTGAGATGAATTCGTCTGTAAACTCTTTCTTGTATGCTTCGGCTCGATCCAGTAGCGTATCTAAGCTGCGTCCTAAGTAGACTGATACACTGCTACCGGATACTTTGGGTTGGCGTTGGATAGCTTGTTCTGTGCGATCGCGGATTTTTTGGATATTCAACCCCGCTTTAGTGAGAATACTACTGGATAATCCTTCTTGTTCCAGCAGTGCTTTCATCAAATGTTCGCTTTCGATTTGCTGGTGCTGGTTCTCTTTAGCAATGTCGGGGGTGTGGGCGATGGCTTCCCAGGCTTTTTCAGTAAATTGGTTGGGATTGGTTGGTTGCATAGGACAGTTCGCGTAAAGGAGCAAAGACGCGGATCAAAAATTTTTATGCTTATTTTTCATTGTAGATAGGGTGGGGTGATTGGTTAGATCGGTCTTTACGTATTTATTAAGTGGTATTTCCGTCCCAGATAACGCTCTTGTGGGGTGTAGGGTGTAGGGTGTAGCCTTACAACCCATACCCTCAATTCCAAATGGCTAAAAAGCAGAAATTTCCTTATTTGGTTGGTTCTAAGTGGACGGCGCAGCAAAAAGTGGACGGCTGGCGACATTTCCAGGTTGTTAATCGCAAAAATCAAGGTAAGTGGGTGTTTGCGGAATTGGTGGCGGCTTGCGACCCGAATGTCCGATTCTGGCTGAATGCTAAGCTGTTAAATCAGCGCGATCAGTGGCAGGCGGGATGGCAATCTCTACAGGAAATTGCGGCTAGCGCTGATTGACTGGCAGTTATTTACAAATATTTATGTGCTGTTTGAGTATTTAATATATTTTTACAATTCCTGAGCGATCGCTCACCAACATCGGGAATTTTATCTTTCTCTGCTTTGCATCACATCTACATTATGCCCACATGCTTTGTGACATGTAAATTTTGTTGTACATAAGTTAATTTGCATCTAGCAATCGGCAGAGTAGAGATGGGCAAGAATTAATTCCCAAATCATCTCCCAAATCTTTGTGTGGTGCTAATCTTAGCCGTTTCTTACCCTCAAAAATCCTTGAGAACGACTGCTAGAGCACCAATTACTTGACAAAATGCAAGTTTTGTAATTTAAACATGATGTTTTTTTTGTTTTTTGTTCTGTATTTTATAAATTAAGTAATATAAAATCTATATTCGCCGATGATTAAAGCTTGATAGTCTATTTAAGAGATTCTCAATCTCAAAGGATTATCTAAAGCAGTAATCATCCGTTTTACACACCAAAGCGGATTTAGAGCGGCTTTATTTTCCGCTGAAGTTGGACAATAATTAATTACATACCTGACGAATGCGAGACCGATAAATCGGTTGCGGATTGATCGGGACACAAGTTTGACCAGAAAACATCACAGGCAAATCACAGTGAAACTAGCAGTCTACGGAAAAGGTGGTATTGGTAAATCCACAACTAGCTGTAATATCTCCGTCGCCTTAGCCAAACGGGGCAAGAAAGTGCTGCAAATTGGCTGCGATCCTAAGCACGACAGCACATTTACCCTCACCGGGTTCCTGATTCCGACAATCATCGACACCCTCCAAGAAAAAGACTATCACTATGAAGATGTCTGGCCGGAGGATGTAATTTACAAAGGCTATGGCGGAGTTGATTGCGTGGAAGCAGGTGGTCCACCCGCTGGTGCTGGATGCGGTGGCTACGTAGTTGGCGAAACAGTAAAATTGCTGAAAGAACTCAACGCCTTTGACGAATACGATGTGATTCTATTTGACGTTCTGGGCGACGTTGTTTGTGGTGGTTTTGCTGCACCACTTAACTATGCTGATTACTGCTTAATTATCACAGACAACGGTTTTGACGCTTTATTTGCTGCCAACCGGATCGCTGCTTCTGTGAGAGAAAAAGCCCGGACTCACCCATTACGTCTTGCTGGTTTGGTAGGTAATCGTACCTCCAAGCGTGACTTGATTGACAAATACGTAGAATCAGTACCGATGCCCGTACTGGAAGTGTTGCCTTTAATCGAAGACGTGCGTATTTCCCGCGTTAAGGGTAAGACTTTGTTTGAGATGGCAGAGACAGATCCAAGCCTGAACTACGTTTGCGATTATTACTTGAGTATTGCCGACCAAATTTTAGCTCGTCCAGAAGGTGTTGTGCCGAATGATTCTCCAGATCGGGAATTATTCTCTTTACTCTCAGATTTCTATTTAAATCCGAGTAAACCACCTGTTAGATCTCAGGAAGAGGAACTAGACTTGATGATTGTTTAGTTACATCCATCTCTCAGGATGGGGGGTTAAAAATGGCTTTTTTTGATGGCTTCACTTCTTCCTTAAAGCAAAAGTGGTTACATTTCTTCCAGGCGAATCGTTCCTGGATTACCCTCCATATGGAGGTGGAGTCGGTTTACACCCCAGAAGGCGGTAAACGCCCACCTTCTTACCTGATTCTCGGAGTCGTTAACGTTCTCGAACCAAAGCTACCCGAACTGATGTTGCCTTTTGCCAGACTGAATCCTGATGCTGATACCTTGATTGAAGTGTTGGGTTTGCATTTTGATCCAGACATGGCGTTAGGGAATCATTCGATACCTGAATTGACAGCAGAACACGATCCAACGCTGGATGAATCATCTGATGAAACGTTAGGTGGATTTGGCGAAGAATCTGCTGATGAGGCTTTGAGTGCTGACGCCGATGGTTTTGGCGAAGATGCTTTCAATGATCACATGGATATCCTTGATTCTCATGACGAAACTTTGACGGCGCCAGATCATGATTCAGCGAGTGGCTTAGGCAATTTTTCTTTTGACCATGAGGAAATGTCAGATGGTGAATTGCTACATGGGTTAGATAATTCGGAAGCACATGGAATCTCATCGTTACATGAGACACACCCAAAAGCACACAATGGCACGTTAGACCATCACGAGGGGTTAGATGCACCTCATGGGGGATTTAATGTCGTTATGTCGGATGTGTGGGGTTATGAACCAACACTGGAAACGGGTGAGACAGAGTACGACAATCTTTTAGGTGAAGATTTAGTATCTGACTCAGATTTGGAAAAAGACTCGGAAATTTCCCGTTTATTTCCCAGTATTGAACCGAGTGGGAAGTGACAAGTTGTGAGTTGTAGAGATGTGAAATAGATATCTACAACTCCCCACTCCCCACCTTAAAATCTCAAGGGGAGAGAATACAAAAATGACGGTCGCACCAGATACTTTAACTTTTGAATGCGAAACTGGAAATTATCATACGTTTTGCCCAATTAGCTGCGTCGCGTGGCTATATCAAAAAATTGAAGATAGCTTTTTTTTGGTAATTGGGACTAAGACTTGTGGCTATTTCCTCCAAAATGCGCTTGGGGTAATGATTTTTGCTGAACCCCGCTATGCGATGGCAGAGTTGGAAGAAGGTGATATCTCGGCGCAATTGAATGATTACGACGAGTTGAAACGGTTGTGCGTGCAAATTAAACGCGATCGCAACCCTAGTGTTATCGTCTGGATTGGGACTTGCACCACCGAAATCATCAAGATGGATTTGGAAGGTTTAGCACCCAAGCTAGAAGGTGAACTAGGTATCCCGATTGTGGTCGCACGGGCTAACGGTTTGGATTACGCTTTTACTCAAGGTGAAGATACTGTGTTGGCGGCGATGGCTTTACGCTGTCCGGAAAAAAATCCGGTCGCTGAATCGGAAAAGATTGAGCGGAATGCGATCGCCAAACTAATGAACTTTGGTAAAAAGAAAGAAGACGTAGCGATTGAAGAATCAGAATACGTCAAACATCCACCTTTGGTACTGTTTGGTTCTTTACCGGACCCAGTTGTCACTCAACTAACTCTGGAACTCAAAAAACAAGGTATTAAAGTATCTGGTTGGCTACCGGCTAAACGCTATACAGAATTACCCGTTTTAGAAGAAGGGTATTATGTCTCTGGTGTCAACCCCTTCCTCAGCCGCACAGCTACAACC
>JBBQRU010000104.1:0-19940 GCA_038214545.1 Cyanophyceae cyanobacterium
AGTAATCAATTTCGCCATGTGGTGAATCTTCAACCTGTGTTGCAAGTCAAAGCCCGAGTCACCCAAATCAAAACTATCAAACCGGGGACTGGTGTGAGTTACGGTCATAAATTTGTCAGCCAGAGTGATTTGAGTATTGCGGTTGTTGGGATTGGTTATGCCGATGGGGTACCACGTCGTCTCAGTGGGAAAATGACGGTTTTAATTCAAGGTCAACGAGTACCGCAAATTGGCGCAATTACGATGGATCAGTTGATGGTGGATGTGAGTGCTATCCCAAATTTACAAGAAGGTGAAGTCGTGACTTTACTCGGACGACAAGGTGAAGAGCAAATTTCTGTTGATGAATGGGCAGCAGAATTAAATACCATTTCTTGGGAAATTCTTTGCGGCTTCAAACATCGCTTACCGAGGGTAGCCACTTCCCAGGAGGATAGGGAACAGAAGAAAGGCTAGCCTCAGCTGCTGAATATTTATTATTTATATTACAGAACATTGCCCTCAGGCTAAAGCCTAAGGGCGAGTTTTGCCAAGCTAAAAAAGTGCGGATGAAAGGACTTGAACCTTCACACCTTGCGGTACTAGAACCTAAATCTAGCGCGTCTGCCAATTCCGCCACATCCGCATCAGCTATAACAGTAGCATAACAACTATTAAGTTGTGAAGTAGTTGCCAAAAAAATCAAGGACACAGAAACCTCATGATTGAAATCACGATATTTTTCCAGAGGCTAGAATGGTAATTACTTCCTCAAAAAAGCTGGCGATCGCTAGTTGTTATACTTGAGTAAATCTATCTAAGTATTGAATGTAAAATAAATATTCAATAGAATTACTTACATTTTTGTAATTTACGAGTGTAAAATGTTGCATTATATATTATTCCAGTAGATTTACTGATTATCTTTACATCAACTTTACTTATTTTTACTAGGTTTTACTCACTCTTTACTTATATGATACTTATAACTTTCAGATCTCTGGTAACTTGGGTATAAGTAACGTGTCCGTATTTAAGCATCTGCCAAAATTTTTTTATTTTAGGAAACACTACTGCTGTTGAGTTTCGCTACAAAATCTCAAATGCAGACTTTTGTATTACTGGATACAAAAACTTTGAGAGATGCATTTGAATTCTTGAAACAATATTTACATTCTATTAATTGAAGTAAACCTGAACCCAAATGAATACAGTTTCTACAAGTGGTTATAAATACTACCAAAAACTACACCCGTTGTCTTTATTAGCCCAACTAACTAGTCGGCGTGTAAATGGTTGCTTGCAAGTATTCAATGGCTCAGATTCCTGGTCTATATACTTAGAGGACGGTCAACTGATTTATGCGTCATATTCAGTCGCTCCTCAAGAAAGACTAATTCGTCATTGGCAGGCTCTGAACCCACACCAAGATGCCGCAAATGTACAAACATTATTTAATTCGTCTGCTAATCAGCCAGCTGATACTAATTATCCGGTGATTTGCGCTTTGGTGAACCAAGGGTACGATTCAACATCCGCCGGAAAACTGATTGAGGAAATGGCGAAAGAAGTGCTAGAGCCATTTCTACAACTAAAAGAAGGCAGTTATGAGTTTAGTCAGACACAGGCTTTATCTGAATTCCCCAAATTTTGCCATTTAGATTTGCGATCGCTAGTCGAACATTGTCAAAAGCGACAGAGAGCGAACCGTATACCATCAGGAAGAGAGATTGCCACACCAGCATCTGAGGAAATTTCCCCAAAATCACCAGAAGTCACAAACAAAGTAGCGCTACAATCAGAAACAACTGCTAATATTAGTTCTACTGATAACTCTCACATTCCAGTTAAAAATTCCCAATCGCGCACTAGTAAGAATTTATACACTATAGCTTGTATTGACGATAGTCCGACAGTACTCAACGCTATAAAATCTTTTCTAGATGATAAAACATTTTCCGTGGTGATGATTAACGATCCAGTAAAAGCTTTAATGCAAATCCTCCGTTGCAAACCGGACTTGATTTTACTGGACGTAGAAATGCCGTCCTTAGACGGATATGAATTATGTTCTTTATTACGGAGGCATTCAGCTTTTAAAAATATTCCGATTGTCATGGTAACGGGAAGATCTGGTTTTGTTGATCGAGCCAAAGCCAAGCTAGTGAGGTCTTCAGGATACTTGACCAAACCTTTTACCCAATCAGATTTATTAAAAATTGTGTTTAAAAATATAACTTGATTACAAAGTAATAGATAACCTTAGTTTTTGAGGCACTTTAGGCGTGATCACTGTCATGGATACAATTCTCATCGTCGAAGATTCTCCCAGCGAAATGGCATTAATCAGCTATTATCTCCAGGAAAGCGGTTATAACGTAATTAAAGCCACAGGTGCAAAAGAAGGTTTAGAAAAAGCTTTAGCCCAGAAGCCAGATGTAATTGTTACCGATGTAGTCATGCCGGGAATGAGCGGTTTTGAATTATGTCGCCATCTCAAAAAACATCCGGAGACAGAAAAAGTCCCGATTGTGATTTGCAGTTCTAAGAACCAGGAAATCGATCGACTTTGGGGGATGAGACAAGGTGCAGATGCTTACGTGACGAAGCCGTTTACCCGCGAACAACTGCTGCGGGCAATTAAATCAGTGGCTGTGTGAATCAATGAAAAATTCAACAATAGTACATTCTGCTAACCAAACACAACAGAATGTGGATACATACCTTAAGTTTCAACTAAATCGGCAGACATCGGGGCTGATACACGTTAAACATACTCAAGAAGCTGTGATTGTACCTGTCGCATCTGTAACACCGATGCCAAGTATGGCTGATTGTATTTTGGGATTGATCAACTGGCGCAGTCGCATTTGCTGGGCAATTGATCTACCCAAAATTCTCGATCTAGAGCCACTAAAATCCAACGAACGAGAGTACAACGTGGTGATAGTCCGCGTTGAATCAGCATTGATGGGATTGGTTGTGCAATCGATCAAAGGAACTACAAAAATATCTCCGGATATTGTGCGGAGTCCTATTGGACAATTAGCTTCGAGTTTAGTGCCTTATTTACGCGGATGTGTGTGGCAAGAGGAAGAACTGTCACTAGTTTTGGATGCCGAAGCAATCGTGCAATCTTCTCTATTGAGAAATTAATAATGCAGTAACAGACAAAAGCGTTTACATCACCAAAAAATAATGGTTGGATGGGCGAGGAGCAATACAAACTCATTTTGTTGAAAAAGAGCGATTTTCTTGCTCACCAAATGAAAAGTACGTAACCAATCCTCTTGAGAAAAACCATTAATGTTGATCTACGCCCACCTGCAATAGATAAGTGTGTGATTTGTTGTTCCTGACTCACTATGGAAGGGGGATTTCTGAGTAATGGTTAATAAAACTGATACGGCTAAGAATAGTAACGGTAAAAGCACTCTTACGGCAACACCGGAGATAAACAATTTAGATAATAAGCAGGTGTCGAGTCAGGCGGTGACTAGTGTGAATAGGAAAAATACAGATGGAGGCATATTTGCCGCTTTTAAGCGTCTAGGATTAAGTACTAAAGCTACCCTGCTGGCGATCGCTATCGGTACATTACCCGTTTTAGGGATAGGTATCCTCGCTTATACAGTTGCCAATGGGACGATCACCAAACAGATTTCCCATAATCAAGAAGCTGACGCCCTCGGTTTACTCGACAAAGTCAACCGTTTCATGATTGAGCGGTATGGCGATATCCAAGTCTTGGCAAATCTGCCAGTCTTGGCAAATCCCCGAGTTAGAGAAACTACAGGTCCCAAAGAAAAACAAGCGGTGCTGGATAGCTATATAACTGCTTATAAAGTTTACGACAGTATTGCCGTATTCGATCTTGACGGCAAATTGCTTTATCAATCGGCGAGCGAACCACTCACCAACCAAAAAGACCGAGAATATTTTCAAGAAGTTCTCCGCAATAACAGTGCGATCATTAGTCAGCCAGCACTTTCTAAAGATTCTGGTAAGGTCAGTATTATCGCTGCATCCCCAGTGAAAGACTCCGTCACGGGTAAAACCATCGCGATTGTTCGCAGCCGCATCCCCGTAAAATCTTTAGAACCACTTCTGCAAAACTATAAAGATGGTGGCGAGAATTACCATTTAATTGATGCTTCCGGTAAGGTATTTCTCTCAGCTGAACCCTATCAAATTGGTAGAGATGCTTTCTCTGATTTTCCCGGACTCGCACAACTGAGAGCAGCAAAAAAGGCAGCGACTATAGTCGATGTCAAAAAAAGTGATAATAAACAACAACTGATTAGTTACGTCCCACCCGCTACAGTCACAGGCTTACCACCACTGAAATGGGAGGCAGTTGTTGCTACTGATACAGCAATTGCTTTTGCTACTCAAAAAGAATTACTGCTGACCATCGCCATTGGTACCGGGTTGACAGCCTTAATTGTCGGTGCGATCGCCGCTTTATTAGCCAAGCGAACAACAGCCCCAATTTTAAATGCCACCGAGGCAGTCGAACAACTCGGACGCGGCAAACTCAATACCCGACTGAATGTTCAAGGCGAAGACGAACTAGCAGTCCTCGGAACCAACATCAACCTGATGGCGAGCCGTTTGGAAACTCTAGTTAAAGGGCAAGAACTAGACACCGAAAGAGCACGCTCATTTGCCAATTTAACCTTGCGGATTCGCGGTTCCCTCAAAAGAGAAGATGTTTTAAACACATCAGTCAGAGAAGTCAGACAAGTTCTCAATGCCGACCGCGTAGTCATTTACGCCTTCGAGGATGAAGTGGAATGGCATGGAAATGTTTTGGCTGAGTCGGTAGCCGGATTCTGGCCAAAAATGACCGGAGTGAAAATCGACGATCCTTGTTTTCGGGAACGTCAAGCAGCAGCATACAAAAATGGTCATGTACGGGCAATTGCCAATATCTACGAAGAACCAGAACTTCGAGGTAAGGCAGATTGCTACATCAAAATGCTTGAGCAATTTGCTGTCAAAGCCAGTTTAATCGCCCCGATTCTGACCGAGAAAAAACTTATTGGCTTGTTAATCGCTCACCAATGCGAACACCCGCGAGTTTGGGAACAACATGAAATTGACTTGTATACCCAAGTAGCCTTCCAAATTGGCTTTGCCTTAGACCAAGCCAGTCTCTTAGGTGAAGTTGAACAGGCGCGTCAAGTAGCCGAAAAACTCTCCGAAGAACGCCGCGAACAAAAAGAAGGACTGCAAATGCAGTTACTCGAACTATTAACAGAAGTTGAAGGCGCATCTCAAGGGGATTTGACAGTACGAGCCGACGTGACCGCCGGAGAAATTGGCACTGTTGCTGACTTCTTTAACTCGATTGTGGAAAGCTTGCGATCGATTGTGACGAAAGTTAAAGATTCCGCTAGTCAGGTGAGTGCGGCGATCGGTTCTAACGAAGGTGACATCCGTAACCTCGCTTCCGAGGCTTTGCAACAAGCTGAAGAAATCAATAAGACTCTGGAATCTGTTGACAAGATGACTTTGTCAATTCAAGCTGTAGCCGATAGCGCCCATCAAGCCGCAACCGTAGCTCGCACCGCTTCCCAAACCGCTGAAAAAGGCGGAGTCGCAATGGATCTCACCGTGCAAAATATCTTGCGTCTGCGAGAAACTGTTGGGGAAACTGCGAAAAAAGTCAAGCGTTTGGGAGAATCTTCTCAACAAATTTCCCGCGTAGTTGCTTTAATCAATCAGATTGCGATGCAAACTAACTTGCTAGCAATCAACGCCGGGATTGAAGCCGCTCGTGCTGGGGAAGATGGGCAAGGTTTCGCGGTAGTAGCGGAAGAAGTTGGCGAATTAGCCGCACGTTCAGCCTCTGCTACGCAAGAAATTGAGCAAATAGTCGAAAATATTCAAAGAGAAACCAGCGAAGTAGTCAAAGCAATGGAAGTGGGTACGACTCAGGTAGTCGAAGGCACTCACATTGTCGAAGATGCGAAGCAGTCCTTGAGTCAAATCTTGGATGTATCGCGGCAAATTGACGCTTTAGTGCAGTCGATTTCGGAAGCGACAGTTTCTCAGGTGGAAACTTCTCAAGCTGTCAGCACCTTGATGAAGGAAATCGCCAAAGTGTCGGAACGTACCAGTGAAGCTTCTCGCAAAGTTTCCCAATCTCTCCAACAGACAGTAGAGATTTCTCAGGAGTTGCAAGCTACCGTTGGCACCTTTAAAGTCAGTTAGTCATTTGTCTCCAAATGATACTCTCTCAAACAACACAAGGATAAACATAAATAACTAAAGCCATGTCACAAGACAAGGAACTTGAAATCCAGATGCAGTTTCTGGAGGAAGCGACTGATTATCTGAACACGTTGGAATCGGTATTACTGGAACTAAACAGTAGTCATCGCATCGATCCACAAAAAATCAATGCCGCGCTCCGAGCCGCTCACTCCATCAAAGGTGGCGCTGCGATGATGGGATTTCAGACTTTGAGTGACTTGGCTCACCGTCTGGAAGACTCATTTAAGGTGTTGAAAACTCAGCGAGATTTGGTAATTGACCCAGATTTGCAAGGTTTATTGTTAGACGGAGTTGATTGGCTGCGTCAAGTAGTGGAATTGCAATCAGAAGGTAATGCCGTTGATTCTCAGTGGCTAGAAACTTTTTGTTACCCAGTATTTGAACAGTTACACGAACGCCTCGGCGATCCGGCTCCAGAAGATGCCAACACGATGTTGGGACCAGAAGAAGGGCAAGAAGATATTATTCCGCTGATCTTCCAAACTGAAGTTGAAGGGTGTTTACAACGCCTAGAAGCTGTTTTGGCAGATCCGGAGCAACCTTGCTTGGAAGAAGAAGTCAGCATTATGGCAGCGGAGTTAGGCGGTTTGGGCGAAATGCTGCAAATCGAATCTTTTTCTCTGTTGTGTGAGTCAGTCACTAATAGCTTAGCTACCTATCCCGATCGCGTCCAGGAAATCACGCGATTAGCATTACAAGCATGGCGGAAGTCGCAAGCTTTAGCGATCATTAACCAACTGGACAGCTTACCAACAGAAATAGATCTTTCTGCACTCGGTACCCAGGCGGCGATTTCCCCGCCACAAACATTACCAGCACCAGAAATCCAGGAAGTTCGAGTCACAGGTGAAGATTGGCAGGAAGAAACTTGGCAAGAAGAAGTAATTGCTGCTAAATTTGAACCTTTTGAAATTCCCGAAGAAGTTGAGGTATCTACTGAGGCTCCTGTCGTCGAGTTAACACCAAAACCCCAAGAGTTTCATACTACAGACTACAAATATGTAGAACCACAAGTCGAAGCGACGAAAGGCGCAAATAAAGCCGAAACACAGGATAATACAGTCAGAGTGCCGGTGAAGCAACTTGAACAAATCAACGATTTGTTTGGAGAATTAACAATCGAGCGCAATGGCATCAACTTACAACTCGAAAGATTACGCAAACTGATTCGCAGTCTCAGTCAGCGAGTAAAAACTTTAGACCGGGAAAATATGCAGTTACGGACTGCTTATGATAAGATCTCCATCCAATCAGGTGGAATATCTACTATAGGCAAAACTAATAATCAAGGCGATGGCGACAGTAGCAATCAAATCCCTAACGTCAACAGTCGATTTGACGCTTTGGAAATGGATCGCTACAACGAACTTCACCTGCTTTCTCAGTCAGTCATGGAAACTATTGTCCAGGTGCAAGAAGTCACAACTGACGTGGAACTGGGTTTAGAAGATACAGACCAAATTGCTCGCCAAATCAATAAAACAGCCAAGCAATTACAAACTCGGCTGACACAAGTGCGGATGCGTCCCTTGTCTGACATCTTAGAAAGATTTCCCCGTGCTTTACGTGAGTTATCTGTACAGCATGGTAAGAATGTTCAACTCAAAGTTGAAGGTGGAAATACCCTAATTGAGCGGAATATTCTGGAAGCTTTGAATGATCCGTTGATGCACCTCCTCCGCAACTCCTTCGATCACGGGATTGAAGATCCGGCGACTCGGCGCAGCATTGGCAAATCGGAACAAGGTTTGATTGAAATTCGCGCGACTCACCGGAGTAATCGCACCATTATTACGGTCACTGATGATGGTCGAGGAATTTCTTTAGAGAAAATTCGCTCCCGTGCTTTAGAAATGGGTCTGGATGCTTCTCTCCTCGCCGCTGCTAACGACGAAGAATTATTATCACTTATTTTTGAACCCGGATTTAGCACCAAAGACGAAGTGACAGCACTATCCGGTCGTGGTGTCGGGATGGATGTAGTTCGCAGCAACCTCAGAAAAGTCCGAGGGGAAATTACAGTCAAGACACAGCACCAAGTTGGGACAACTTTTACACTCTCAGTACCGTTTACACTGTCAGTGGCGCGAGTCGTCCTGGTTGAAAGTAATCAGATGCTGTTGGCATTCCCAACCGATGCGATCGCCGAAATGTTATTACTGGTACCAGAAAAAGTCATCGCAATGGCTGGTACCGAGGTGATAAATTGGCAAGGTCAGATGCTGCAATTTATTCGCCTAGGTCGTTGGCTACAGTTTAATTGTCGTCGTAAAGGCGCTTCACCTCTAGAAACTCCACCGGCAATTAATGCGCCAAGTATCTTAATTATCAACCAAGGAAATCAGCAAGTTGCCCTCCAAGTAGACCGTTGTTGGGGTGAACAAGAAGTAGCGATCCGACGAGTTGAAGGAGACATCCCGATGCCGAGCGGATTTAGCAACTGTACAATTCTCGGTGATGGTCGTGTTGTACCGTTAGTGAGTTCTAACGATTTATTACACTGGATTGCTAGCACTGAGCAAGTCCCAGGCACAAAGTTATTAGCTTCCCCCCAACTCAAAACACCAGTTCTACCGCCAAACCAAAAAGGAACGATTTTGATTGTCGATGACTCAATCAATGTCCGGCGCTTTTTGGCACTGACTTTAGAAAAAGCTGGCTACCGAGTCGAACAAGCCAAAGACGGTCAAGATGGCTTAGAAAAACTCCTCGCAGGATTACACGTTCAAGCTGTAATTTGCGATATTGAAATGCCACGTCTCGACGGTTATGGTTTCTTAGGTCGGGTCAAATCGAATACCGATCTCAAACATCTCTCCGTCGCCATGCTGACATCCCGTAGTAGTGAAAAACACCGGCAGTTAGCCATGCAACTAGGTGCAACCGCTTACTTCTCGAAACCTTATAACGAACAAGACTTATTGCAAACTTTAGAGGAAATCATTTTTAAACCGGCTGATGCAGTAGCAGCAAATTGAATTCTAAATTCTGAATTATTTTCGGATGTATTCAAGCGGATTTGAGATCAGATCAATTCTGCTTGATTATTTGTAAATACCCATAGTAGAGAGTATAATTGTCCGCCGGAGATAAAAATTTCCGACGTCAGAGTAGAGAATGAAATTACCTCTAATATTACAAATTATGAAGCTACCCAGCAAGACTGTTAGGTGGCTATTCATCGTCAAACTACTTGCGAAGCAGAGAAAATTAGCTGCACAAAGTTAAAAGAAACACGATTGAATGTAGCAATTGATATATGATAATGCAGTAATAACCTCAATAATGAATCTATTGCTTTCGGAGGATGTCTATGGAAATAGATACTTCTGGATGATTTTCTCTATTAATAAAATTGTGGTGCAGCAATTATTTAGACATCCTGATTATATATTGTACACAATTAAAAACTATCCAGTCAGCCGAGAAAAATGAATACATCTGAACTAGCAATTGTTAATTATGAACCACAAAAAAATGTAGGAGATGTTTATCTTCGATTTCAACTCAATCAAAAAACTTCTGCGGTTTTACCCGTCAAACATATCCAAGAAGCAATCGTCATTCCAGTTAGTGCAGTCACCCCCATGCCAAATATGCCTGAGTGCATTCTCGGCTTAACCAACTGGCGGAGTCGAATTTGCTGGGTTGTTGATTTACTCGGAATCATGCACTTAAACCCATTGGATAGTAATCACCAACAGTATAACGTAGTGATGATTCGCGTAGAATCAGTCCTTTTAGGATTAGTTGTGCAAACAATTAAAGGCACGATTAAATTACTTCCAGATGCTATCGAATCACCAATTGGACAAGTAAGCGCTACTTTAGTTCCTTATTTAAGCGGCTGTATTATTCAACCGTCAGAAATATTATTGGTTTTAGATGCAAAAGCGATCGTCCATTCGTCAATCCTTTACAGTGCTTAGACTCAATTAATTCAAATTCTTCTCATTGTTTACTACTAATAACGGATTTACTCATGGTTAATAAAGTTGACACTCAGAATTCTAGCCAACCTAATGCACGGAAATCCCCAAGGCAAGTAGGGAATCAACCTCATCAACCATTGGGTAGTATCCCAGAAAAAAAACCATCTATACTTCAGAAATTTTATAACCTACCCATCAGCCGCAAGCAGTTTATTGCCTTAATTGCCTGTGAATTGATCTCTGTTTTAGGCGTAGGAATTGGGGCAACTTTAAATATTACTAACAGTTTGCGCTCCCAATTGCTCAATGAAGCTAGAGCAGAATTAGCTATTAGTGAAATTACTTATAACATCAAAGTTAATCAAATGGGATTAGGCTTTCGTGGACAGTCAGATAATCCTGCGATTGTCGAGGCGGCTGAAACTGTTGCGAAACAACAGAGTTTATCATTAGTCAAAAAAGCCCAACTCAAAAAGATTTTACAAAACGAAGTTAAAGCTAGGAAGATTGAATATGCCACTTTAGTTGGTAAAGATTTACGCATCATTGTGAACGCTAATGCCGATCGCCAGGGAGAAGTTTTTAATCCCGGCAATTTAGTTAGTCAGGTACTGAAAAATCCTACCCAAATCAAAGCTAATGCTTTAGTTAGTTGGTCAGAGTTAAGTAAAGAGTTACCACCGCTACCATCTGGCTTTACTAATCAAGACGCTTTGATCCGTTATATAGTTACCCCCATTCAAGACCCGAATACAAAAGAAACTATTGGTGTACTGATTTCCGGAGATATAGTCAACGGTAAATTACCCATTGTTAGCGATACCCTAAATGCCACCGGCAATGGTTATAGCGCTGTCTACTCGCACAAAACGACAGGAGAATTCAGTCTAGCCACAGCTTTAGATAAAGGTAAAGCTCAAAGTTTGAATCAAGCGCAACCCAATGTAGACCTAGAAGACAAATCTATCTTAACAGCCGCAGTCGCTGCGAAGGGCGAACCAATAATTTTACGGTTGGCTGTAGGTGAACAAACTTACACCGTAGCTGCTAAAGCCATTGCCAACAAAATTCTGGAAGAAGCTGATGGATCGCGCTTAGTTTTTGATAGTCAGCCTGTAGCTGTATTAGTGCGAGGAACCCCCGAAACTGCTCTAAATAATTCACTCCAACAAAGTTTTCTGGAACAAGCACTGACAGTACTGATCGCTCTAGGAATCGTTTCTCTCTCCGCATTTATTCTCCGCAGGGCAATTATTACCCCGATTGAACAGTTACAACAGACATCGCAAAAATTTGCTAATGGCGATCGCACTGTCCGCGCCCAGATCTTCTCTAATGACGAAGTCGGACAATTGGCTGACACTTTTAACCAAATGGCAGATAACATCACCGCCCAAAGCTTCCGCCAAGAAAATGAATCAAAAATCGCTCAGTTAATTAACGAAATTACTTCGCGGGTACGAGAATCCCTCAACAGCGACCAAATCTTAAATGCAGCTGTAACCAACACCCGTGAAGCACTCCAAGCAGATCGAGTATTTATCCGTCGCTGCGAAGCAATAGGGCTTGACACAATCGTCGCCGCAGATGTTGACTCTCTTTGGCCATCGCTTGGAACTAGTATTAACAATTTTTATTTTGCCCCAGAATACATGGAGCAATATGCCCAAGGCAAAATCATCGTCAATGACGACATTCATGCGGGTGATTTGAACAACTATCAAATTATCCAACTCGAACAATTAGACATTAAAGCAAATATCATCGTCCCGATTTTAGTCAATAAACAGCTTTACGGCTTATTAGTAGCTCACCAATGCTCTAATCCCCGCCAGTGGCAAGAAATCGAAATCAACTTATTTCAGCAAGTAGCAACTCAAGTAGGATTTGCGCTAGAACAAGCCAACCTACTAGCAGCAGTAGAACAAGGTCGTCAAGGTGCCGAAACAGTATCACTAGAGCAGCGACACCAAAAAGAAACAATCCAAATGCAACTGATGCAGATGCTTACAGAAGTAGAAAGCGCATCTCAAGGCAACCTCACAGTGAGAGCCGAGGTCACATCTGGTGAAATTGGCATCGTTGCCGACTTCTTCAACTCAATTATCGAAAGTCTCAGAGTAATTGTCACCAAAGTTAAAACCTCAGCCACTCAAGTCAGCAGCGCCGTCGGCTCCAACGAAGAAGCGATCCGCGCCCTTGCCTCAGATGCCCTCCAACAAGCGGCAGAAATCAGCCAGACTCTAAATTCAATTGCCGAGATGACTGTATCAATTCAAACCGTAGCTGAAAGCGCCCGTCAAGCCGCCACAATTGCCCACACCGCCTCCCAAACCGCAGAAGCTGGCGGCAAAGCAATGGATCTGACAGTGCAAAACATCATGCATTTGCGAGAAACGGTAGGTACAACAGCCAAAAAAGTCAAGCGGTTAGGCGAATCTTCGCAAGAAATTTCGCGAGTAGTTGCCTTAATTAACCAGATTGCCATGCAAACCAATGTCCTCGCGATTAACGCCGGAATTGAAGCTGCCCGCGCCGGAGAAGAAGGACAAGGCTTTACCGTCGTCGCCGTCGAAATTGGTGAATTAGCCGCCCGTGCAGCCGCCGCAACCCGCGAAATCTCCCATGTAGTTGAGAATATTCAACACGAAACCGGCGAAGTTGTCGAAGCAATGGAACAGGGAACTAGTCAAGTAGTCGAAGGTACCCGCGTAGTCGAAGATGCTAAACGCTCTTTGAATCAAATTTTAGATGTCTCTCGACAAATTGACGCTTTAGTGCAATCAATTTCTGCCGCCACCGTATCTCAAGTCCAAACCTCCCAAACGGTAACTGCCTCAATGAAAGAAATCGCTAAGGTGTCAGAACGCACTAGTAATGCTTCTCGTCAAGTTTCTCAGTCTTTGCAGGAAACTGTGGGGATTTCTCAAGAGTTACAGGCGACTGTAGACACATTTAAGGTGGATTAGGAAACGCAAAGGGTCGCGGAGGTGGCGCAGAGGGTCGCAGAGGTATCTCCGCGTTCCTCCGCGTTTCCTCCGCGTTCTCTGCGTTTCAAAAACTCTCCTAAGCCTCGACTTTCACCCCTTTCCAGAAAGCTACATAGCCTTCGATGTTTTTCGCTTTTTCCTTGGCGGTGGGATAGTACCAGGCTGCGTCTTTGTTGATTTGTCCGTCAACGGCGACGTTGTAGTAGCTGGCTATGCCTTTCCAAGGACAGGTTGTGTGGGTGGAGGATTCTTGGAAGTATTCCTTTTTGATTGAGTCTACTGGAAAGTAATGGTTGCCTTCCACTACTTCTGTGCGATCGCTCTCGGCGAGAACTGTGCCATTCCAGATTGCTTTTGCCATAAGTTTTTTTTCTGCTCTACTGTTTTCCCAATATCATTATGAACGGAGAGTACAAATAGCATCGCACTCAAATTTCCTTCACAATGGCTTTTCATTCCCTGGAACAGGCGCTTAAACATTTTTTTGGCTATGACAGCTTTCGCCCCGGACAGCGACAAATCGTTGAACAAGCTCTTTCTGACCGGGATTTATTGATTATTATGCCGACAGGTGGCGGAAAATCTTTGTGCTTTCAGTTACCGGCACTTTTGAAGCAGGGTTTGACTGTTGTGGTGTCGCCGCTGATCGCTTTGATGCAAGATCAGGTGGAGGCTCTGCGGGATAATGGGATTGGGGCAACTTTTTTAAATAGTAGTTTGAGTTTGCCTGAGGTGCGATCGCGTGAGGAAGCGATTCGCAAGGGGAAAATTAAACTTCTTTACGTTGCGCCAGAACGTTTACTCAGCGACCGTTTTCTGCCTTTTCTCGATTTGGTTAAGCAGCAAATTGGGATTTCGACTTTTGCGATTGATGAGGCTCATTGTGTTTCCGAGTGGGGACACGATTTTCGTCCTGATTACCGTCAATTGCGAACGTTGCGCCTCCGTTACCCGGATGTACCGACTCTGGCGCTGACGGCTACGGCTACTGACCGGGTGCGGGCTGATATTATTCAGCAACTGGAACTGAAGCTACCTTTGGTTCATCTTGCTAGTTTTAATCGTCCGAATCTCTATTATGAGGTTCGTCCTAAGCAGAAGAGTGCTTATAGTGAAGTTTTAGGGATGATCCGGGAAACTACTGGTGCGGTAATTATTTATTGCCTCAGTCGTAAAAAAGTTGATGAAATTACCTCTAAGTTACAAAATGATAAAATTGCGGCTCTGCCTTATCATGCGGGATTGAGTGATGGCGATCGCACTCAAAATCAAACTCGCTTTATTCGCGATGATGTACGGGTAATGGTGGCGACGGTGGCTTTTGGGATGGGGATTAATAAACCGGATGTCCGGTTAGTGGTGCATTACGATATCCCGCGCAATTTGGAAGGGTATTACCAAGAATCCGGTCGGGCGGGGAGAGATGGTGAACCGTCGCAGTGTGTATTGTTTTTTAGCTACGGTGATATCAAAACTATTGAGTGGAGTATCAACCAAAAAACCGATCCGCAAGAAAAGTTGATTGCTAAGCAACAATTGCGTCAGGTGATTGACTATGGTGAGGGTACTGACTGTCGGCGGACGATTCAGTTAGGTTATTTTGGTGAACGGTTTCCGGGGAATTGCGGTAACTGTGACAATTGTCGTTATCCGAAGCCGGCTGAAGATTGGACAGTGGAAGCGATGAAGTTTTTGTCTTGTGTGGCGCGTTGTCAAGAAAGATATGGCATGACATATATTATCGATGTGTTGCGCGGTGCGAAAAATCAGAAAATTACTCAAAATGGTCACGAGAAACTTTCTACTTATGGGATCGGGAAAGACAAAACTTTAGATCAATGGCGGATGTTAGGGCGATCGCTTTTACATAAAGGGATGCTAGACCAGAGCAGCGATGGTTATTCGGTGTTGAAGTTGAATGCTTTGAGTTGGGAAGTTATGCGAAAACAGCGGACTGTGATGCTGGCTGTTCCGATTGTCAAAAAAGCGATTATTGAGGAAGAGAGATTACCGAGTGCTGAAGTTGAGTTGTTGTTTCAGCGGTTGCGATCGCTTCGCAAAAAACTTGCTGATGAACAATCGGTGCCACCTTATGTGATCTTTGCTGATTCTACCCTGAAATTAATGGCACACGATCGTCCGCAAACTTTAGAGGCTTTTGGCAAACTTTCGGGGATTGGGACTCATAAACTCGCCAACTACGGTGAACGGTTTACAGCCGAGATTCGCGCCTATTGTCAGGAGTTAGGGATGACTGTGGTGCAGAATGTTGCAGCCGTGAATGTTGTGCGATTACCTTCCCATACTGAGTTACAAACTTTACAGCTATACCAACAAGGATTGAGTATTGATGAAATTGCTTTACAACGCAATATCCGTCCCACAACGATTATCCGTCACCTTTCTGATTTGATTGAGATGGATCAGCCAGTCGATTTGGCTAGGTTAGTGTCGTTGGAACATCAGCAAAAAATTCGCCAGGTATTAGAAGCATTAGGAGATGTGTCCTTGACCCCGATTCGCGAATATCTCGGTGACAGCTATACTTTTGATGAAATTCGTTTAGTGAGAGGAAAATGGCGACGGGAAAGCCGCAAATTATAATTCATCCCCAAGACAGTTATCTTGAATTCTGCGATCGCCTAAGATTCAGGATATTGTTTAATAGAAAAAATTTATGCTCGGTATACTTTGGGGTATCGCGGTTATACTTTTTGCTTTTTGGGCATTGGGTTTAGCTTTACACGTTGCCGGTGGTTTGATTCACATCCTCTTGGTTCTGGCAGTAGCGATCGCGATTTACAACTTTCTGAAAACGCGGACTCAATTTTAGAGTAACTATCTAAATAAATATCAAAAAATACCTTCAATGAGTTAGTGAGGTGAGCAATACTCACTTTTTTGATCAAAACCACTTGCGCTTAGGCACACTAGAAAAAACTGTGCTTAAGCCTAAGTGTTCTAATGCAAATAATTGAAGAGGAGTTCTGTTGACACATGAAAACGTTCACTGCTGTTGTTGAGCGGGATTTCGATACTAAACTCTATGTTGGCTATGTTCCCGGATTTGCTGGAGCACATTCTCAAGGAGAGACCCTGGACGAGTTGCAAGAGAACTTGCGTGAAGTAATTGAGATGCTTTTTGAGACAATTTTTAGTGATATAGAATTAATCGTTGAAGAGTTGCGATCGCGGTAAATTCTAAACACTCGGTTGTAACAGACGGTTTATAGCTTCTCAATATATCGAGATGCTTGTATCCTAGAGGAGAGAGGCGTTCTTTGACCGTCATCTTCACTAACTTAATCGATCTTAGTGTCGCGTCGCTAAGCCAATACCGATGCGAAACGGCAATCTCGTCCACATGATCCTGGCTAGTGCCAGCATGAAAGGTGTCATTATGAAAAAATTCTTAATCATCGGCATCGATCCCGAAGCCGTAGACTACTCCGATCCGAACGTCCCGGTGGGTATGACGGCAGAAAAGCTTTTCGCAGATCTAGCGGACACGCAGAAGCAATTCGCGGATCAAGGCGATCACGTTGACATCTGCGCGATTCAACTTGACGGTTCTGCCGAGGCAACCGTCACAGCACAGCTCGCCCGCTCGACGTATGACTGCATTCTCATCGGAGGAGGCATCCGCAAACGGGATGAAAATCTTGAGATGTTTGAGCGCATCATAAATTCGATTCGCCGACATGCGCCCAGCACTCCCATAGGTTTCGTGAATGGACCCCAAGACAGCCCTAAAGCTGCCGCCCGGATACTGTCGCACGACTACGGGCAAACTAGACCGTAGGAAAACGGATGATTATCGACCAAATAAAGTTTTCATTCCACTCTTGTTGACGGGGGTTAAACAAGGGGGTTTCCAAAAGAGTATCTGGATCAATTCCTACTGTAAAATTGTAGTGCCGTTCATTACACCGGCAACAGGCTGAAGCCAAATTAGCCATATCATCCGAGCCACCTCAAGATTGCGGTTTGATGTGGTCAATCGTCAAGGGAGATGTGCTAAGAAATTCAGGATAAGGACAATATTCACACCGAAAGCGTGCGCGAAAACGAATTGACTCTTGAATATTTTGAGGAATTGTCACGATTGAGATGCCGTGATGGCATTTATATAACTAAAAATTAGATCTAATTCTCCTATAGCTTCTAACTCAGCAGTTTCTTCTGGTGTCAGAATATCAGCTTTTTTCTGATCCAAAAGTTCTTGCATACGCAAGCCTAACTCTTCAGTAAATTTAAAAAGATTTAGATTATTGATCTTCTCAACTTTAATACCAGCCGTGAGCCAGGATGAAGGTTTAATTACTACGGTCGTCATCGGATTATTGCTATTAATTGTACTATTATTGTAGTAGTTACACGGCAAAATCGGAATTTATACCTTTAATGAAATTTGCTAAGTAAGAGGAAAATAGAGACGAAAAAGCCGGGAATCAAAATTTATCTGTAAGATTGAGCATACATACAATAGTTATGCAAGAAGTAAAACGTCGAATCCCAAAATAATACGTAGTATAATTTAGCAATAGTGAAAATTTAGCTCGATCCTTTTGCGCTTAGAGAATCCGGCAATGAGTCTAATTAACCTTGACTTGCTCATCAACGCTATTATTGGAATCATTAGTCCTACCGAGTTTATTCGAGGTAAGCTACAGCGGAATGAGATTGTAATTAAATTATTACAGCAATTTAATCTTGCTCCTGGGCATCCTCCTGCTGATTTCACTGGTGTTTATGCCTATACTTTGGTAGAATACGGCGTTGGTAAACCTAAGCCATTTTTAGAACTTTTCCGGCAAGCAGAAATCAAATCAGCTTTTCGCAAAGCATTTGAGCATAATAACCCTTCAATTCTGCTGTCGGAGGTCGAAGCTTTTCTGAATGCCTATGCTTTGGGAGATGAAATTAAAGCCTTAGGTGTTGATATTAGACGAGAAGTTGCTGCTTTTGCGACTATTTTCATTGAGGTGGTCAAGCGATCGCGTACACCAGCAGAAGTACTCACAAACCAGCAAATCGGCTCTTTACACACAAAAATAGCCAGTATCCACGAACTACTAGAGCGACTACCGACGCTAGAAGGCATCAGAACAGAGATGGCGCGGTTAGCTGCAGCAGAGACGCAACCGATACAGGATCAAAAATGTCAAGCCATTGCTTTGGCGCAGCAAATCCAAGGTTGGTTTGAAACCTTGGGCTACCGCTTTGAGAAATATGCAGTCTGGGATAATTCATACTTTGAGCTAATTGTCAACATTCCTACAAGGAGAAATCGATACGATCGCATCCTCGTGCGCGGAATTGAGGGTGAAGCGGGATTGTTAGATGTTGCTGCTTTACGTGAGTCAGTCGCAGCCCAAAAAACCGATGAAGGTTGGCTGGTGACATCCCGGCGGATTTCACGAGCGGCGCGTGATGAAGTTGACAAAGAAGAAAATCGTCACCTTGATTGTTATACTTTTGATGAACTGATAGATCAAGATGCTGATTTCAGTGGTTATCTCGATTGGCTAGAAGCGCAAGTAAAAAGCCGGGGTATTGAGACTAAGTATGTCCCGCTAGCTTGTAGTAAAGAAGAATTTGACCCAGTGACTAAGCGGCGGATCGCAGTTAGTCGTTATGAAGAGCGCGATGGCTGGATTGATGGTTACATCGACCTTTGGCTAGATGACCCAGCGAAAGAGCATATTTCTGTTTTAGGAGAATTCGGTACAGGTAAGACTTGGTTTGCTTTTCATTATGCTTGGACTGCACTGCAACGCTACCGAGATGCTCAAAGACGTGGTGTTGAACGTCCGCGCCTACCTTTAGTAATTACTTTGCGTGATTATGCCAAAGCGCTGAATGTAGAGAATGTTTTGGCAGGGTTCTTTTTTACACAGCATAATATCCGCTTGAATAGCGAGGTATTTGACCAACTCAACCGCATGGGTAAGCTGCTGTTAATTTTTGATGGCTTTGATGAAATGGCAGCGAAGTGCGATCGTCAACAGATGATTAACAATTTTTGGGAATTGGCAAAGGTTGTTGTTCCTGGTGCTAAAGTCATTCTCACCTGCCGCACTGAGCATTTTCCCGAAGCCAGAGAAGGAAGGGCACTGTTAAATGCTGAATTGCAAGCTTCTACTGCCAACTTAACTGGGGAAACGCCGCAGTTTGAAGTGTTGGAATTAGAGAAATTTAACGACGAACAAATTCGCCAAGTATTATCTTTCCAAGCAGAAGCGGCGACAGTTGAGCAAGTGATGAGTAATCCGCAACTGTTAGATTTGGCACGTCGTCCGGTAATGACTGAGTTAATTTTAGAAGCTTTGCCAGATATCGAAGCCGGTAAACCAGTAGATATGTCGCGGGTTTATCTGTATGCGGTGCGGCGGAAACTAGAACGGGATATTAAAGCGGAACGTACTTTTACTTCTTTAGCAGACAAGCTTTATTTTTTGTGCGAGTTGTCGTGGGAGATGCTATCTACTGACCAGATGAGTGTTAATTATCGACTTTTCCCCGACCGCATTCGTTGCCTATTCGGTGCAGTTGTCCAAGAGGAGAAAGATTTAGACCACTGGCATTATGACATGATGGGTCAAACAATGCTAATCCGGCTCTACCGCTCCCTTTATGGCTGGAATAGCAATTTGATCAAATTCAGCCACTAAATACTGACCCTGTAAATCGCTGCAACCATTGCAATATAAAAGTTTTTAGCTTTCAGTTAGAATAAGGCAATGATTGAGATATA
>JBBQRU010000105.1:0-19836 GCA_038214545.1 Cyanophyceae cyanobacterium
CTAATATCTTTGCGAGAGCTATACCCAGGGCTAACAATTACTGCCCTTCCTTCACGCAATGTATTAAACTGATTTACCTCAAATAAATTACGAGTGCTGTTTTGGTCGCCTAAAGATGTGCTTGCCCCACCTTTACCGCCAGAAGTTCTGGAACGTTGTTTATACTTGATTTCCTCAGAACCCAGAAATTTGCTAAATCGCTCGGCGGCAACATCATCTTGCGGATTAAATATCGCTTTTGTAGCACAGCCGCCAAAGATAGCATTAGTAGTCTCCTTGCCATAAGCTTGCTCCAACATCGATAAGTTTTGTAATCCCAGAATTGAGACTAAGCCATCCTCACGGTTTTGGTTTAGCCAATCGACCAGGGCAGGCAAGTAAAGTGTGGGTAGTTCATCTAATGCGAGAACTAGCGGTGAAGTACGTTTGTTAGCGACATTTCTACCCACTAGCAAATGCAAGATTGAAACTAGCAGTGGCCCCACAACATCTCGTTTCTCCTTATCCATCCCAAATACAACCATTTGCCGACCAGTTAAGTTGAGCGGAATTGTTGTTTTTCCCACGAAAGCTGCTAAAGCAGATGGAATCATAAACCTGGAAAATATGCCGCTAGCTGTACCAACAATGCTGCTAGCCGTTTCCGGACTGCCAGCCACACTGAGAAACTGAGAGAAACTAGCTTTTACCCAAGGATTTAACTCCGCCTGCCCGATTCGGTCGATGAGTTTTGGTAGGCTGAGAATCGCTTGACACATCATTACATCTGGATAGCAGGTGCCTTTTGCTAGCATAAATATCGCCTGCGCCAACTGATCTCCCGCATTGGAGAAGAACCCGCCGTCTTTATCCCCGGCAGTCAGCTTAAAATTTCTGTTGAGGACAACCGCCAATTGCCGCGCCATCTCCGCATCTGTTTCTGATTTGAGAAACTCGATTGGGTTAGCAACTGCTGATTCAGCGAAACCTGGTGCTAAGAGACTTATTTCATACCCTATGCTAGCGGCGTAACCAGCTAGTTTAGGTGCTTGCCCTTTGGCAGAATCGGTGGGGGAATCTTGTTGAGAGTATTTGAAATCGTACAAGATAATCGGCAACCCTTGATCTATGGCTGACTTAATCAGCGGGTTGATCATTGAGAAGGTTTTCCCTGAACCTGCACCGCCGACGACCAGGACACCGCGTTGCACATCTGGGAAATACAATCGGGAACTGTCTTCTGGAATGTAAACAACGGGTTTACCGTCCAACACTGCACGCCTAGTTCTCTTGGGAGTACCAACATACAATGCAACTCGATTGTGCTTTAGAGCCACCATCTGAGAACAAGCCAATTTACGCGCCGCTGTTTTCTCCCTGCTTCCCGCCCAATGAGCACGCGCTAATTTGGCATTACCCCCTCGACCTTCGAGAAAATGTGCTAAAAATAATGCACTGACTCCTAGTACCAACACCAGCCCTATTGGTGAATAAAATAGACTTGATAGGGCTGGCGGGATGATTTGATTAGCTAAAGGTATTTCGGTTTGTTGTTTCATTTTCCAGCATTTTTTTTGATTGACCGATCGTGAAGTTAACTACAGCCAAATTGAAAAGAGCTAAAGCCGAAAAAACTTCAACTTTTTGACGGCAAGTCAGAGAAAATTGAGCTAACATAATGGCGGCGATCAGTCCAAAAGATGACAAACCCAATTGAATCGCAAATAACCTGAAGATGTCAGATTGTTTTTTGGGTTGGTGCTTTGGAGCGGGTGATACTGACGCTGTAGCTATAGACATATTCGGCTCTATCTGGCTTTTAAAGTCTGTCGTATTGGTGGATGTAATCATGGCTAATCTCCTTTGTTTACTTACTTGTTGTCTGCTCGGCTTGCAAAGATTGCATGTAAAGCTGCTGAATTGATGCAATTATTTGACTTTTAACACGAGCACTAACTCTTGTATAAGAGCGTGTGGTAATGTTTAATCTTTGATGACATATGAAGATTTCCTCATGAAGATTTATTAAAGTTTGCTGCAAAAGTAGTGGATGACAGAATGCTTTATATACATACTTATCCAAAATACTCTCCGCAATCCACTGAGTATTGGCAACATCAATAAAGATGTGTTGCGAAACATTGCCTGACTTTCCATAGTTATAGTCAATTACTGCCTGTACAACTCGGAAAATTGTTTGACTGCTTAAAGTTAAATGCCTTGCTTTTTTAGGAAATTTAAAGCTATCTTTTTTGCTCATTCTTCTCTTGTTTACTCTTTAGTTTAGTTGCTCTAAACTGACTAAACTTGTCGGTAGATTTTCCGAATTGACGAAATAATTTGATTGTGTGAGAAACGATTTACTTTAATATTTCTCTGAGCGCGAGAAATATTTAAATCTTGATGACAGTTAGAGATTTCTGATTCTAACTTTACTAAAGCTTGTCGCAACAGTAATGGGTGAAAATACAAATTAAAGATTTGCCATTCTAATATTTGTGTGGCAACCCATTGGACGGACATAAAATCGATAAATATTCTTTGACAAAAATAATTATCAGATTCTCGGTAGTTGTATCCAATGATTGAATGAATTACTCGGGAAATAGTTTGAAGGCTAAAAGCAACTCGGTTCCTTTGGTGAGGTATAAAAAAATTGTTTTTTTGCACTTTTCTCATGATTTGCTCCACTTTTAAAGGACTTTATGCTTATAAGCTATTCAGCAACACCTCGACCCACCACCACCCAGTTATGACCAGACACTGGAACCCACGGCATGGGAATAAAATATGGCGTGCAGGTTTTTCCGGCGAGCGTGTCCGCGCAGATGTGCATATAAGCACTAAACGTTGCTTCTTGGGTTTTCTCGTCTGCCTTATTCAAGACAATCTTGAAAGTGTCGGTGCCATAGACCAACCTTCCGGCTGGTTCCTTACCGCCATTAACCGACTTGAGAATTCCGCACCCTCCCTCGACTTGTTGATCGCCCGATACCCAGCGCTTACCGTAATATTTACCGCCATATCCCGCTGCATCGCTCAGTTCCAGGTAGGAGGCAGCGAGTCCTGATTCCGGTGCTACAGGCTCATTTGTGCCACTGCAAGTTACTGTGCCTGAGACATATGTCTCAGTCGGGACTTTAGAATCGCCATGCTCGGCATTCGACCAATAGTTATCAGCAATCGCTAGCTGATTTATAGCGAGATCAGGAAATTTATCATCCAGCTTTAAAAGTTGGGCATCCTTTAATTCTGGAATGCTGTTCAAATGAGTTTCAAAAGATGAACGATATTGTTTCATAACAGACCAATCAATATTTTCAAAATCTGGGATTGTTAACGTCCTTCCCTGTATCGTTTTGCTAATCTCCTTTATCTGTGGAATTTGTGAAGCTTGTGAGGTTTGGGATCTTACCGAATTAGATGAGCATGTGAGCACACAAGCATTAAAAAAGATTCCAATTAGGCGTAAATATTTTGACATTATTTCTGCCCCAGATTAATTAATTGATTAAGCTGCACTAATGGAATTCTAGATATCGTAGATGCTTCATTAATGCTTTTACCTTGCCGTAATAATTTAATTGCTAACTGTACTTTATTCCATTGATTAGAATTCGGCTCGATTTTAGCAACCATCAGTCCAGCAACAAGAGCATTTGCACTATCTCTATGAGTTTTTGGAAATAGTCCTGCTTTAACAGGAATAGAACCCAGTAACGAATTTGGTTTTGAGGCAATTGTGGATATTGGTGCTTCTGCTGGTTTGATAAAAATGCTTGCGTACTCCGGAGTTCCTCTTGCCGGAATGATTCTAAATTGATATTGCTTCTGCCCTTCATTACCACTCGTGAGAATTACTAGCTGAGTTCCACCATCGCTACTGGGGATTAAGCTTGGAAAATTGAGTGCTTTAATCTGCCTCAAAAAAACTACAGTTGCTCCACCGTTACTACATCCTAAGTTGTTACCGGCTTTTTGGCATAGCTTACCATTCGTTGAAAATGCAATTCTTGAGGGATCTGCCAGCCACGCTTGAGTAATTTTCTCTCCAGTTTTCTGAAAATTTATCGTTAACCCGTAGCCTGCCCAGACTTTCAAATCTATATTATTTTGAGCTTGAGTCATTGATATGTCTCTAGTCGATAAAGCTCTGGCACTATTATAGTCAATCGCTACAAAAACGCCAGCTAAAATTAATGTAAATATTTTTATTTTGGTTTTCATAAGGCAAAACTCCGATTCACATAAAGTTGAACTGAAGCACCCTTGTTTAAAGTCAAAATTCGGTAATTATAATTATTATTTTCGCGCTGAAGTCTCTGATTATTCGCTTGCTGTGCTCGATTAACAAGCTCTTGAGAACTTCCTTGGAGTACACCCGCTACTATATTCCTGCGACTATTTGAATAGCTAGAAGCCGAGCCACCACCATTACTAATGCTAATTGAACTATCAGAGGTATTATATATTTCCGCTGCTTTCCCTATTCCGGCTAGTGCTGCCGATCTGACATCAGAGCCAAAATGGGAGGGGGTATGATACTCAGCTTTGAGTGGACTCCCGCCCCCGCCCTGAACTAGAATTGCACCATCGGGGATTGACTTCTCGACAACACCATTCTGTTCGCGAACGATTGCTGACATCACTGACATATCTAGCAATCCCGCATCTGTTGCCGAGCGAACACGGGTAGCTATTAGTGCATCCTTGGGAATGACGATCGTTCCATCTGCACTTTTTAATGGTTCTGTTAATCGGATGAGGTAACTTTGTTGACTTTGGGGGTTGCCATTCCCAGTAAGAGCGATCGCAGTTTCCAGTTTTCCGGCAGCATGACTCCCAATAATTACGCTTCGCCCATTGTTATAGTCCGTTGTTGGTGATGGAGTGGCAGATGGTACTGGCTGTTTTTGTTCCTCTGCTTTAGAAAAAAGCTTATTTTCTGTTCCATCACTGCCATCCCCATACATGCCGATGTTGGCGGCTTCCTGCCATGCCACGTTTGGATTGACGCTCTTTTCAGGTGTTGCTACAGGCATTGACCTTGGCTGCATGTTTACAGTCTTTACAATCGGCTGAGGTTGAGGTTGAGGCTGAGACTGAGTTTGGTGTGTTGGTGGTGTAAAATGCGGTGCCATTTCTATCCTTTCTGGTGCGCGGATCGTTTGCCTCTGAATAAGCGGCGGAGTCGGAGTTGGGGTACGAACAGTATGCGTACCCTTTGAAATAGTGGTAGGGCTTGGTGTTGCGGTAGGAGTAGTAGTAGGGGTTGCAGTTGGTGTTGGTGTCAAATCGCGGTTATTCAGACTACCTAATTCTGTTTTTTGAGATTCTAGTGCTACTTGAGTTTTTTGCAGTCCCTGTTCTTCCTCAGGGTCAGTTCGCGACGTTGTGCTTTTTTGAGGTGTTGTATCTTTTTTAGTGCTTTTATCAGTAATCGCATGGAGCGTATTGAAGATGAAGAATCCAAAAAAAGATACACCACCAAAAACAGCAGTAGCAACTAATACCCCTTTAAACCCGCCACGCTTCCAAGCATTTTCCCGAACGACTATTCGTTCGGGTTCATCAGCTTGATTTTGGGCTGGCTTTACTGTTTGTTCGGGTACATAACCTGCCAAAAGCAAAAACTTTTCTTTACCTTCACTTGTTTCAGTTGTTTGAAGTGTTTCAGTTGTTTTATTTGTTTCCTGTACTGGAGCTTCTTGCATAATATTTATTTGTTTAAATCCAAATCTTGCATTTTGTAAATCTCAAATCCATCTCTCCGAGCTTTATATGCTGCTAACTGAATCTCAGTTGCTCTCTCTGGTGGACTGGGAGTATCGACCGCCCGAATAAATATTGTTTTATCGAAAGCAATTCCCTTTCCTATCTGGCTGCCATTTTCAAACATTACCAAATTCGCCACTAAATCTTGTTTCCAACGCCCGTAACCCAACTTAGTAGGTTCAGATAAATGCCGAACTACTAATAAGGACTGAGTTTTACCACCATTAAAAATATCTTGTGGGGTAAGTTTTGAAATTTCCTGTAAAAATGGTTGACGAAATCCTTCTGATAAACCAAAACCTGCATTCCATGTTGCTTTCGTTACTTTGCGCTCGCCTAACTGTACTCCAGTATCTAATATCTGCTTAGATGATGGGTCTGCATCTGTATTACCAGATTGTAAAACCGAACTCCATGAAAGAAGCCCAGTCATTGTTTTTCCTACGAATACACTTATAGATTGAGAAGTCCGTTCATTGTGTGCTGCTGGTGCTACTCGCGCGGACGTCCCATCTACCAATTCTACCAACGTTGGAACTTTAGAATCAGCTATTTTATTCATCTTTCCTAATTGGACAAAATTAATTAAAAGCAGAATAAGTTGTATGCCGACACTAGCAACAATAAAAGCTGGGATTAAACTACTTTCCTTCTTATTCAAAAAAGTCATTTAGTCCTTCCCCGCCACAGCACTAGCGACACTAGTAAGACTTGTAAATATAGCCATCCCTCCGCCTGCACCCATCGCCAAAGCTAAAATCGGGGACAGCACTCCTTCCATTAACGGTAGTAGCAAGGGATTTGACGTGTCAGCATTGATGATAGTACTCGCTGCCATGCCCACTACAATTGTGTAGGAAACCTGTGTTAGTCCTAAAGCTAACCATCCTGATAACCAAGCATATATTGGTTTACTGCCAAGTGGGAGAAGTGACAAGGCAACAAATACAGGTGCTATATAAGCATTTAGCAGAAAAGAGATTTGGATGAAAAATTGAAAACCAGCCTCTAAAGTCGTAAACAATATTAAAAGTACAGTAGAGCCAGCGGCATTAATAGCTGTACCAATAATTTTACCAACATCCGTTTCAATTTTTATATTTAGTAGCCCGGTTTTTTGTTGATACTGAGTTGCTGCTTGTTTTACCTCGGCGATTGCTCTGGTAATGCAATCACTGTGCGGCGTTGTGTCTTTGCCATTCTTATCAGTGTCACTCAATGTTTCACACTGTTTCACTTTTTCTCCCAGCACGCGCTGGAATTCTCCGTTCATATTTACCTCTCGAATAGCTTCTTTAATATTAATATTGTTCAACGTCACCAATAAAATTTTGTCATTCATAAAGTTGGATATCCCTCGAAAAAGTAGAGATGTATCAGCTAATAAAGCACCATTGTTTACACCCAACATGAGAGCTACAAGGATGGGATAAATTAATTCATCTACTGTTTTAATAGTAAAGCCTCGATTAACGATTTCGCTATACCAACCTAATCCCCAAAAAATTACTATAGATGCCGCAAAAAGTAGCGCTACCTGACATGTCGCGCTAAAAATCACGCTTTTACCATTTGCTAATTCAACCCAACTGGAGTTAAATAAATTAACTATAAGCTTAGAGCTTTCATGTGCTGAACTGATAATGGTAGGACTTGCTGTTAATCCTTGATTTTGATTGGTTTGAGCCAGCCAGTTAGTAAATACCATTTTAGTTTTTTGTGTTCGGAGATGTGTCCCAAAATCCATCATTAAACGCTGCGTTATTGAGTGTTTGATTTGTTCCACTCCGGTCTTCAACTTGAATACGCTTTTGTTGCTCGTCCATCCGCGATGACATATCACTGAGATTGACGTTAGCAGTGGCTATACTCTTAGTTTGCTGCTGAGCTTCCTGCTGGATAGACCTTGCAATAGTTGAAGCTTGGGCATTCTGAATCGCAATTTTCTTCATAATGTCCTGGGTCACAATGTCACTTTGAGCAGCATCAGCATTACTATTTGAGGTGTCTACCGCCGTCTGGGAGACTTGGTTCTCCTGTGACATTGCTCGCTGTCCGTCTTGCCCTAGAATTGCTTGGGATTGCCCTTTGGTATATTGCCTATCCCAATCATGTCGGGCATTTACCCCCTGCATTCCCGGATCTATTGTGGAAATATCCGATTTTTTACCAGCTACAGTAGCTTCAATATTTTTACCAGACTTAATTAGGTCTGGAATTCCGAGGTCGCCCATCGTTTTATCGATGTCTTTTTTTACTTCACTATTGAGTTCTCCCCAACCCGAGCTAAAATCAGTTGAGAGTTGCTTAATATAGTTTCTCAAGCTAGAGAAATTATCCTGAATCTGTTGCAGGAATGAACTAGAATTGTTGCTCGCTGCTGCCGTTGCCGTCAGAGAAAGACAACAGATAGAGGTGGCAGTGAATAACCCAGTAATTAACTTCTGCTTAAGTTTCATAATGACTTACCTTGCTTCATGCAATCTAGATAGTACTTGGAAAATTCTGATACCCATTCAAACTTGTCGGAGTACATTTCTTTGAATCTATCGCGTGCAGCTTGTTCTTCTCGACTATTAGCTGTTAAGGCAAGAATTGGATAGCTGGGATAATAGCGGCATTGAATATAATTGTTATTATAATCCAACAGCCAGCGCGTATACGATTCCTGGATATTTGGTTTGAATGATTCGTTTTGAGATATTATTTCTCTGGGAATTCCTAATGTGTCTAGGTAACTAGGCGCAGCACCCGGTACAATCCGCCCAATCAAACGACACGGCATGTTTTGTAATATCTGTTCTCCTGCCTCAGATTTAGCAATTGATATGGCATCTTGCCCCGCGAGAATAACGCGACTCCCTGATTTTCTGGCTGTAGCACACTTGCGCCCAATCAGACGGGACATCGAATTGAAGCGTAACAATACTGAGGCTTCATCCATGAATAGAGCAGAGTTTGGCGAACTCAAAGACTGTCTGGATGCCGCAATATAAGCACTCAAGCCAAATATTTCTGCCTCTTTATCTGACTGTAAATTAGTCAGCGCAAACGTGATCAATTCACCGCGTTTCTGGTTAGCATCTGTATCAAAACTGGATGGAAGTCCTATGGCTTTACTAATAGCACTCGCCAGCCAATATCGAATTCGCAGACGAATATGGTTTAAGGCTCTCTCGACATTCTCATCCTCGTATCCTAAATCAATATGTTTTGGAGAGAAAAACTCCATCAAATCTCTCAGTGTTGGAGTATTTTCCCATGCAAGCGATCCTAATCCATCACGTCTAGCCACGGCAAACCGTCGCTGAATATCTGGGTCTTCATAGAAGGCATTTGTCCCCAGCGGGATTAAAGATTCAATCGTTTGCACCAGAAAACCGTCAAATGACTGAGAACCAAGAACTAGCTGGCTAATAATCAAATTTACGTCATTTCTATGTGCTTGAGTTCTTTCTATTTTCTCCGGCTCGTCCGTAATATTTCTTAAATCCAACGGCTGCATTAAATTGTTTGATTCGCGGCTGATATCGAAATAGAACCCATTGAAATATGGTGTGAAGTCGCCGAATGTCCCCGAACCATCATCGTTTGGTAGATCGACGATTAAAAAAGACATTCCCAAAGCTAGGCATTCCGCAATTATTGACGCTACCAACAAAGATTTACCACTACCTGTCGTCCCCAACACGAGGACATTTTTGGTCTGACTGAAATCAATATTAATGGGTGAATTTCCCTCATCAGCGATTAACTCAAAGCCTCGTTTATCGGCTACTGCAACCTTTAGTAAAAGGCTAAACCCTAACATTTCACTAGCAAACACAGTTAGCCTGCGGTTGTACGGTCGAATTAAATTCGCCTCCTGACGAATCACCAAACATTTCAGCCAAATTCGCCACGCATACTCGATTTCTCTTTCTAGTTCTGTCGGTAAGTGGATATATCCCGCAAGCATCCGGCAAGCATCATCGACTTCTTCTGTCGTATCCCTGTATACAAGTACCACAACAGAAATGTTGAGAGGTACATCTCCTGTATACAATCGGCGTTGGGCATCTACTGAGCGCTCGGTGTTGATTTGTGCAGATACATCAACAGATTTCCGCGCCTGTACGTTTAAGTCTAAAATCCGCGCCCTGCGTGTAATCATCTGCTGTGCAGATCGGTTCAAACCTCGATCTGCTGGTGAAACTTCCGTGATTACTTCACAGTCGTAGACCGAATCTCTAGAGAATACATCCCAGAGAAACTGCATTTGCCCTTTAGTTCCGGCAAATCCTTCCGGTTTTTTGGATAGAACCATGACGCCGACGTATTTCTTCGCCCCACTTGGCGTTGACAGGCACACCCAACGGCGATCTGCAAAAGGAACACCATTTCTCAGCAGTCTTGACGAGGCATGAATCTCATCGCCGATGATTGCCCTGACAACTTTTGTATATTTCTCTTTGTCTACGCGATCGCTCCCAAACTCCTCTCGCAATCCTTGGTTATCAAAAATTAACAAGTGCGGGATTTCTACACCACTCGCACCGAGTCTGTCAGATAGATCGCTCCACAACTCATGTTCGTTTTGTGCTTTGGGACTTAAGCCCATCTCTGAAAATATCTGCTGATATCTCAGGGCAGCATCAATGGCTTTATTTAGAATCAAGCTCAATCTTTTTTGAGATATTTCGTTAGCCTTGGATTCAAACTTCTTCGCCCAGAATTTACTAACTTTGTCAATCAGCTTGTCTAACTCGTCTCCTTTTTCCTCAGAGTGAAGACGAACTGTAAAAGTGGCATAGATTTTTAGAGAGATTGCCTTACGCATCCTCTTATTTGACAGGCTTTGTACTCTTGCTAATTGAGCACAGTCTAAAAATATACTCTCAGGGCTGACGGGATTTTCTAACCGCTCTTTTAAGTGCTCTCGTACATCCTTGTAGTTGCAAAATGAACTCCAGCGGAAACTAACAGTTTCACCTTCATTTATTTCTTTTGCCCCATCTTCTATCGCTTTGGCGATGCCTTCTCTCAAAGAAGATTCACGCAGTAGGGGATGTATCCCTTCACACTCAAACCCGAACACTAACTGTAAACTGTCACTCTCACCTAAATTATTTTTGCCAAGTACATAAGTACCCGCCACAAATCCCTCTCGTTCCAACCTGCCGATTGTCGCCAACTCCAGCCAATCCTCAAATGGATGTAACTTTTTGGTTTGATAACGAGATACTTTCACGCGTTGATTTCCTAACCGTTCTTTCGTCAGGGGCGAGATGTACCGCGCCTGACCCCTCACCCAATACGGGATTGGTGGGTAGAACTTTGACCAAAATTTGTGCGGATTATTACCTGACAACAAACCACAAGTTACTGAAGCCCAAGTCGCAATCGACAAACTATAAAATATTGATACGCCAAATATTGGCGTCAATATTCCGAAAATTGTGACGAAAATGGCGGAGACAACTACAAATTGCTTGCCGGAAAAAATTCCGAATTGCGGACTTTCACCCAGAGACTGGGAAACTTGTTTGAATTCTTCTGTCACGTCTTTTACCCACCAGTACTACAACCTTGTCCCGTCCCAAACATCAGGCTTTGGAACACGAAGATAATGATCACGAATACGAAGGTAAATAGCGGTTGCTGGACAACGTGGGTCACTTCTTCTCCTCGCCCGTAGCTACTTACACTTTGCACTACTGTGTAGATAAAGTATCCAAAAATCACCAAAGTTAGTGAGGTGAAGAGGATTGATGGCAGGTTATTAAATAGTGCATTTGTTACACCCCCAGTTGAGGCATCCGTGACTATGCACTTCATCGCCGTCTGCGCCCCAGAGAATATTCCTCCCGAGGTTTGGGCTGTAGCAATTTCTGGTTGAATCAGAGCAAATAGAGTTGTCCCAACAGCAGTTAACAGAAAACAGTACTGACGCGCAATTTGCCCAACTTTTGCTCTTGCATTGCTTACACACAATGAACTGTTGCAGTTTTTTGGCATTTTGAAGAGCATGACAATCTCCTATGCATAGGTGGTGTTTTTAGTGCTTTGCGGCTTTTACACTTTTTCTAAATTGCCGTAAAAATAATCCAACCTTGGCTTTTTTCTTGGCATATGACCTCCATGAAAGTTGGTGTTCTTGGTTGTCGATATTTTTGGGAAACAACGGAACTCAAACGTAAATAGATCTGTCTTGGTATCAAGGTTGGCAGTTTACCAATCAGCCTTTAAAATTTGTCCGCGTGCAACAACTTACAATTGTGTCTGTAAAATACCGGCTTTTTGTGGGTAGCTTTTACTTCAAGCAATTTTTTGTCAATGCAGAGTTGTCATCGAACTTGCAGAATTTTTGCTCGTACTTAACGAACCAAAAATCTGCTGTAAAAGGTTTAGTGCAGTCTCTCGTGACGGAGGCAAGCGAGCGAGAATCAATTTTTCTGTGTGGCTCGTGCTTAAAGCGGTCGGTGCTGTCGTAGTCAGAATTCGGAACAACACGTAATGCGCTATTCAAGGGCTTTTCCCGCCCCCGATAGACAGGGCTTTTGAGAGGTCTGACTTGAAAATGAGGCAAGCGGTAGCATTTCCCTGGAGTTGTTTGAATCTTTTTTTTCACTTTTGACTCAGTGTTTAATTTGAGAGAGCCTTAGTTATTTAAAGATTGCGAACCACTGTTTCTCAATTTACCACGGACTTTATCTTAGGTCAATATTCGCTTTATCCAATTTTCATCCACAATATTTGATTCATTTTGCACGGATGCTGCAACAACATCTCTACTTTTACCGTACATGCTCTCTGCCTCAAACAATGTTACTTTCAGCCTTTGAGCGATTCTCATCATATTTATTTTATCTAGAGAAAATGATAATCTTCTTACTTTCAAAAAAACATATTGAGAATTATTAAAATGTTCCGGGTTCTCCAAAACATTTGCCTCAATTGGCTTTTGGCTAAGTTTCTTTATTTTAATTTAAATTGCAAATTTCACCAGATATTTTTTTAGATGAACCTCAAATCAGATTCATATATTATCTTGGCGACAAGAAAACTTGAGTTGTGACAGTCAAAAAACTGGTCTATTTTCTTGGATAAAAATAAATACGCACCGAGGCGTTTGCGAGGAAGTTGCAAAGTACTCACAGAATCCAAAAACGTACATCCTCCAGGGAAAGCCTTATATAAATCCGGTTGGGAATACTTGGTCAAAGAATTTTGTATGGATTGGTAGTATTGAATAATCAGAGCAGCACGGTAATTTTTGGCACCACAATCTGTCTCGATCAACGGCATTTTCAAGTTTTGAGAGCCGCCACGAGCGAATAATTGTCAGTTAATGAACCGAGAGCGTTACTCCATACACCATTCAACCCAATTGGGGGCGATATCCATCAATTGAGCAAATTTTTCGGGATTCGTCTCCTCAAATTCACACATTACCAACAGCCGCTCGTCACATGCTAATGTACTGAGTAGCTCCTTGACTTTTTCTACACCAACTTCTACCAACTCCACTACGGATTGGAGGTAATTTTGCAATCGCTGACCCCAGGAATCGGGGGGACAATTGCTAATCTCGACCCCAACCCCTGATGGAAAATCATTAGCTAATGAGGGATGGTTGGATATAGACTCGTAATTAGGCGCAATCCCGTACTGGGCTTGTATTCCCGCCTGATAAGAGTGATGCTCGGACATCTCTTGACGTTTCCGTTCCTCCTTGAGTTGTCGTTTACGTTCCCGGTGCGCCAGTACGGACAGCGCAAATTCTAGTTTTTCTGCTAACAGCCAGAAATGTCTCACTTGCTGACCCACTGGACCAACTTTTTTGGAAACTAATTTCAGCCCGAGTTGCTCAATCAAGGCTGACAATAACCACTTTGGCGAGCAGTCCTTGGGGTTTTCCGGCACTGTAAAACCGAGAATGGCTTTGATATGCGGTCGGTGCTGTCGTGCTAGCTCGACCATTGCAAAGAGTGATGGATCGGAGTTCGTGATTCTAACGCCTGTGACCAGGCGCTTCAACAGCGAATTTAGCCCCAAGAAGAAGCGACACTGCCATTGCGCTGAGTAATTACCCCAGTCCATACAAAATGGTAAGCGTAATCTCTCAGCCAAGTCTTTCTCGGATACTAAGTTTGGCGGTGCAGCAAACTCGTTGCCATTTGCATCTTGAATCATTCCGTCTGATTCACTATTGATTGCTTCAAAGGCAGCTAGAGCTTTGATTAATTTCCCGCCATCATCTCGCTCGACTAGAGATTCCGTCACCTCCATGCCGTAGGCATCATTGATGCGGAATTTCTCGCACTCGAATACCTCGGACGGTTTCAGGTAATCTTTTCTCTGGCGATGGAGATATTCGGTCAGGGTTATATCTTTGGCACGGACAACAGCGGCGTAATGTTCGATTTTTAGAGCCTTATCCGCATCAAGAAGTTTCTGTAAAGCTTCCTGATTTTCATCGTCATCATCCGGCTGAGCGATGATTTCATTACCCATGTCGGCAAGTAAACTGTACAAATCAGAGCGTAAGTTATTTATTGATGCGTTACGGTCGGCTTCAATCTGGCAGTAGGCATTTAGCGCCCAGTCTTTCTCCGCCCCACGTTTGCCGGTTTCGGGGTCAAGGCGAATCAGGAAAGCCGTCATTAGGTTCTTTTGGAGAATCGTCTCTTTAATTTTGGCGGTGTTCGTCTCTTTGTAACCAAATTGTGGTCGTGGGGAAACCCAAATATGGAATGGCACCAATGGGCGGTAGCGGTGCAGCTGCTGAGCGCATTCGGTAGCGGTTTGGGTACTGGCATGAAAGGCACCAAACACAACATCGAAGTGGTACTCAGCAATGTCTACGCCAGTTCCTAAGCTTGGAGAGGTCAGCAGAGCATCGATACTTTTAACCGCTTGAGTAATGTCCTTGATGAACACCACGTTCTCCTCACTGCCGGAGTTATCCCCATGAATCGCCCATACTCGCAGTTTTTGTTCTGGTTCTGCTGACGAGTCTTCAAGAGATTCCTCAACATTTACGGGCAGAAGTAACAAACGTTCAAGTTTCTTAATAAATCGTTTGGAATCTGACACCACCATCACTTTTTGTCCCTTCATCAGCGCCGCTGCGATTTGGGCGACGAGTGCTGAGGAATTTTTGCCAGTGTACCAAAAAACTTGACGACCGCCAGTCTTGAATTTGTTTTCAATGATGTACGGCTTGACACCATCTGGCAGCATGGCGAGGAAGAAATCAATCGTTACATCGTCCATGTGCGCGTCGGCTAGAACCAGCATTGACGCGTGAGAGACGATGTATTCCAATACTTCCAAGATTGCGGCTCGGTTCTCCTTACAGGTATTGCTGTGCAGCAGGTGAACCAAGTACTGGCAAGCCTCGTCAATAAACACGCAATCGTACTCTAGAGCGTCAGTATTGAGTTTGTACAGACTGTCGATTGTGATACTCAATGCGTTGACTTTGGACAAATCCCCGTACTTTAATTCTGAGTACATTTCGGTATTCAGCCGTTCTCCTAAGTTATTGAGCAAGTTGATACGGTGCCCGTTGTTCAAGAATCGCGCTTGTGGATTGTTCTTGCGCCATATCCGCATCAGTTCGGTCTTTCCGGTTCCCATATCACTCTTCAACACGATGAATCTCATCGTTCGGCGTTGTGCCCGATTGGTGGATAATGGAAGCGTATATTTCGTAGCAAGATTGCTCTCTTCATCTACTGTTGCTAGAGCTTTTCTTTTTTCTTGTGCTTCAGCATAAGTGATGTCTACTTCAGTCTCTTCCATGCCCAACTCATCCAAATCAACCGCGTCGGATAAAAACCGGGAGTTGACTATTTTATTTGGCGTGTATTTGTTTAGTCCCCTGGGCTTGTGGCGGTACGATCGCTGGTATTGGGAAAGTGACTTGGCATCATTGATAATTTTTGTAACTACAACCTCGGCCCCAACACCACCGCGAGCAACCACAAAATCGTCAATGCCTTTCTCGGGACCTGGTAGTTCGGCAACTTCGCATTTACAGCCCGCTGCTTCAATCGCCTTGCCCGTCCGCACGGTCGCCTGAAATACTGACCAACGAGTTTTTGGGTTGGTTTCGTGATCAAAGAGAATGACGAACTTTCGCCCCGGCTGTGCTAGCGGCATGATGTCTGGGTGCAGCCGCTCGTCGAGGTCTTTTTGCCCGACCCGCCCGTTCCAGATGCCGGGGAGTGCGATCGCTACATACCCTAAACTCAGCAATAATGCAGCTTTTTTTTCGCCCTCTGCAAGGATTATGGGGATTTGCGGATGCTTTTTCACCCAAGCCCAAAACAGCACAGACTCTATTTTATCTTGCAGCCGCCACATTAACTTAGACTCGTAGCGCTTGATATTATATCGCTGGGCTACCCAATCCCAGACATAATCGGGCACGTCGAAATAGGTGACGCGGTTTGCTGTCAGAGGCAGTGACTCGTACTTGATTACTTTCCCGTTCTCAAAATAAATTCTGGGCTGATTGGGTTTGAACCGTCCCCACTCCATCGGCTTCCAATTATTTAGTGGGTCAACTCCGCTACACCACCAGCCACCAGCTTCTATGTGCTTGTATTTTTTGAGAAAGCTGCTCGTGACTCTACCTGAGTTTAGCCGAGGGATTTTGTCTGAGATGAGTAGCCGTTCTAGTGCCTGATTGCCATCTAGATGAAAGAAGTTTTTGGCGATGATTCTTGGATCTATGACGCTTTTGACGTTTAATTCGTGGTATTCGGCATCTGTTAAGTTGTTGGGGTGTTGCGTTGTGTCAGTAATTTGTGACATTTTTAGTAGACTCCGGTGGTGATGTTTATGCCCATCGGAGCTACTAGCAGTTACATGGATCTGATATCGTCAAAGTGTATTTTTTGTAACTCGGTCGGTCGCTTGCAACTGCTTAGTAACCAACCGCTATGAGTGTTGTGTCTTGCGAAGTAACTGCTAGTAACCCCGATTTCCTCTTGTGCTAGCTGTATTTGCGCTGTATCCCCGGTGGACTTCGGGGGCGATTTTGTAATGCCTTGAATTTCAGATCGGGTATGATTGAGCCGAAAAATTCCCAATACCCATCTGTCCCCAGTGTCTTCTGGTGAAATAAAGCCGAAATTGGCTGAAATTGTGAATGCCTCACTTAAAGCCTCCTAAAAGTGGAGGCACTTAGGCGCTACTATCCGCTATTCGCTGCTATTCACTGCTGTTTACTGCTACTCGCTGTACGAAGCGGATTTTCTTTTTCCCTAGTAAATACTTTTCAACGGCGCAAGAAAATTTCCAATCCCAGTTGTTCAGTACCAATAAGGTAAACAAAAACACCAGTCATCGAGACTAGTTTTTCTATCGACACTGATAAAAATATCCGTCTAATGATGGACATTTTGATTAAATTAACTGATGAATGATTGTTTTTTGCCATGCCTTCATAAGCTTTTCAGGGTGGATTGTAGCGCTTAATGCCTTGTGTAAATAGTTAAACGGCATTGTCATCCTGTCCCTTTGTGCTAGTATCAACATAGCAAAGGGACAAGACAGGACTGAAACAATGAAACATTGTCCGCATCGTCCGACTTCTGGGAGTTCGTCTGCAATACACAGTTTGGAATCATGAGCTACCAATCTCTTCAACCAAATTGAGTACAGGACTCTCCGAAATTATTACTAGTTAAATATGATCTTCGTCTGTTTCATCTCCTTTGTGGGCTGATCTGTCTTTTCCTATTCAATTTATCCTACTTAAGGCTAGCACTCATAAGATTGTTTAGTTACAAGAGTTTGGAGGTGTGCAATGGTTTGTTCTAAGTGCTTCGCTAATGATAGAAAGCTGAAAACCTTGCTATATTTGATTTTTAGTTATTGAGACTCCTTTGGAAATTGTATTGGGGGAGACTAATTCATGAGAATGCTTAGCACTCCGATCGCCGCCAACCCTAACAAGTAGTAGATCCTGCTCTGTCTAAAGACGTAGATTTTTCTACAGAAACATTATATAGTTTGCCTGTACTAGTCTCTAGAGCTTCAGATATAAACTCAGTTATTTGCTGGTGGACTGCTGCCACCGTTGCGATAGTGCTTCGCACTGAAGCGCTTTGCGCTATCGCGTAAGTATTCCCAGATACGTCTGATTTCTATCCTGTCTTGTTCAGCATCGCGTTGGGCAATTCTAAGAGCTTGTTGGTGAAGTCGGGCAATATCGCTCAGTTCGCGAACAGTCCCCTCTCTTTCGGGCAATAGTCTGAGATTTACCGCGTGTTTCCCGTCTGTTCGCATTTTGCACAGGGAGAAGTAGATCTAATTCGTCTCCTATCTCCTCCAGGCGAGTATCTATATCGTTAAAACGAGCATTGGGTTGATCCGCGTTTGTCATAAAACCTCCTTACCTTTTTTGTGTGGGGGGTGTCTATCTATTTATGAATCGGACAGTACTATGCTCTCTACTTTGACACATTAGAGTGTAAAAGTGTTAAGGAACCTCATACCCTTCTGGAAAAATCTCTTTTATGTAGTTTTGGTTTTCTTCGATCCATTTTGGATCTTTCTCCTCAACCCATTCAACGGCTAGTCGTCGGATTAATTCTTCCATACCAATGTCATGCTCAAGACAAAGCTGCCGAAACCTGGTATGCAACTTTTTAGAGAATTTGGATCTTATGTAAGTGGGTTTTTCTTCTGCCATAACTATTTTGTATAGATATAGAATTTTACACTTAAACACTCTTGATACTGGAGTTTCAACTGAATTCTATTTATTAGGCTATAAGCCTTGTATGGCAAGCATTTGAGATTAAGGAATCCAAAATCTATATATAAATCATCAAAGCTTCTCTGGATAAGGGTTTAGCCGCTTAGTAGAAAAAATTTCCGGCTCTTCAATAGATAAGAGAAGCTTTTATTTAAAACCGTACACATAAGAAATTATTAATTGTAGCTAAACACTTTAGAGTGTTTTAGTGTTAGTGTATTAGTGTGTTGAGGAATTCGTGACGCAAAGGCGACGAAAGTCAATGAAAGCCTTTCTGCGTATGGATTCTGTTATCCAGACTCAAAAAAACCATAAAAACAACAAACGGGTGACGAATGACGAATCTCGTGACGAACGTGTCGCCTAGAAACCGCACCTATCGGGGAGGGCAACAGAGTCAGGCGGGACTATTTTCTAATACTTACCTCAGCAAAACGGAGATCGCTAAATCTATTGGAGTTCACAGAGAGACGATAAAAAATTGGGACGAAATCGCATTTTGGAAAGTAAAGGGATACAAAGCTGACTACCCGCTCAAATCTGACGGAATTAGCCGAGAGCGCAAAGCTGCCTTAAGTCCATATCAAATTTGGATAATAGGTAGAATCTGCATTTTGATGTCCCAACTACGCTCACAAGACCGAGTGAAGGAGTTTATCGCCATTAGTCCCCATCAATTTACTCGCGAGATGTTTAGAGCACAAAGGAGCAATGTTGCATGATTTCAATCATTGAAGCCATTACGAGACTGGGTGTGAGCGAAGAATTTCTTCGCCTGAGCTTAGAAGCAAACCACTCGTCTGACTATGACACCATTAACGAAATCTCACTTGACGAATTTGAAGCGATCGCTCTTACTTTAGAATCTCATGCCACAGGCAACAACCAAATAGCACTACCGTCACAGCAGGATTTGGCAACAAAAACCAGCGAGTTGATTGAGATTTTTGATGTTGATGAGGCATTAGATGTCACGAGACTCAATACTGTCCTAGCCTTCATCAGCGCCAAAAAGCACGCAGCGGATTACACCACGGTCTACACCGAAACTTTTACCTCGGAACTGCAGCAACACCGGGAACAATTAAAAAGCTCAATGCTAACAACGATACACGCTGTTCAAAATTTCTCTAGTGACGATTTTTTGTCCCAGCAGGGGATAACCAAGCTAGCCCCAAAGCCAAAGAAAAACTACACGTCCGAAGCGTTACAGATTCTCAAAAACTTGCCATCTTGCTAGATAAGTTCGCCCTCTTCGATGTCAAATACTTGACTCTTTCTCTACTGTGCAAATACAAACAATCAGGAGTGAAAATAGATATGAA
>JBBQRU010000106.1:0-19631 GCA_038214545.1 Cyanophyceae cyanobacterium
ATTTTTATTACCCCTATTAACGACCTTCAAAAACAGATTCTTTCATTGATGAAAATGCCTGAATCACTTTATATGCTCGAAGTTAACCTGTGTAAGACATAATTACTTCTCATGAGGACAAAATGAGCGAACGGACAGCACTAGAGCTTGGATAAGTTCGATATAAGCTTGGACACGTTGTTCAGACATTAGTATTTATAAATATAGAGTACCTTTTTATACTCATTCTAGTTCGCCATTTATCAATTATTTGTGAGAAATATAACTATTGCGGGCTTAAGTATGACTAGGTAGGGATTATATTGTGCTAGAGATTTTTGTAACTTAGTTCTGGATTTGCTCAAATAGTTTTTGCGACTCACTTACTCTTCCGTGGTTAAAAGCCCAGAAAACTTTGGCTATGCTAAATTTGTAGATAGATAGTCATCTTACAAAGCTGTAGTCCAGGTTCTGTATACCTGACTGGTACGCCAGCCTTTGGTCTTCTGCCGCGTATATCGCTTTTGTACTGAGGCATATCTGCTGTTTGATTAGCTCAGTGGTAGAGCACCGAGGTTCTCGGTTGACGTGGGTTCAAATCCGACATCAAACTCCGGGAAGTTAGCTCAAAGGTAGAGCAGTCGGCTAATCACCGATGGGTTACAGGTTCGAGTCCTGTACTTTTCCACCAACCTCGCCCTAGGTAAGGGCACCTTTTTGTGCAAAAGGCAGCGAGAATCGCTAAAAAATGGTACGGGAGAAATCCCAATTCGGTTCGAGTCCGTTATCTTTATGCTCTGCTATGTAGGTGTAAAGAGTGATAGTTAAGGAGCCAGCGCGATCGCCAACTTCCCCCACTTGAGTATGTTATGAGCGTTTGTCAAATCCTCTATCTCACTTGAGATATGGGAACTGGTAAATGGAACGGCATATCTGAGGACTGTTTGATTTTTCGGACTTATCCTTGGGTAGTCGAGAAACAGCAGTAATCTTGATCGGGTTTGGGAATAGCGATCGCCCGCACCACAACTGTCAACACCTACATTGTCAGAGTTAATCAATCTTTGATGAAGATTTGTGATAATTGGTAGTGTCTCCGTTAAAAAAGAGAATTTTTAGATGACAAAGCTACTTGAGCAGGCAATTGCAAAGCTGAAAACTTTGCCCCTTGATGAGCAAGATTCAATTGCAGCAATGATTTTAGCAGAACTTGAAGATGAGCGTCGTTGGGATGAGTCATTTGCACATTCCCCAGATCTGTTGGCTAAACTTGCGGCCGAGGCAATGGCGGAACATCGTGCAGGCGAAACTCAAGAGTTAGATCCAGAAACATTGTGAAATCTCGTAGAACCGCTCAGTTTCGGAAAATGTTTGCTGATTTACCGGAGCAAATTCAAGATCTTGCCCGCGAGGCATATCGGCAATTCAAGCAAGATCCAAGTTATCCCAGTCTACGATTCAAAAAAGTCCATCCCATTTTGCCAATCTATTCCGCACGCATCAGTAAATATTATCGAGCAGTAGGTCAATTAGACCGTGATACTGTAATCTGGTTCTGGATTGGTTCTCATGCAGAATACGACAAGCTGCTCGATCAATTGTAGGAACGCCAGTTGTGTTTAAATTTTGCAAAACCACAACTGTCAACACCTACATTGTCAGAGTTAAAAATTTGTTGTATTATATATACTACAAGAGTTATAACAGTACCGAACGAATATCTTCCATCGGGCAAGTTTGCCTATCTTTAGCCATGAAAATTTCTATGTGGGAAACTTTTTATATCAAACCCAACGAAATAGGCATTTTATATCACCGGAGTGACTTCCAGAAAATTTTGCGCCCTGGTACTTATAGGTATTTTGGTTGGCATTGGCAAGTAACAACTTATGACCTCAACCAGCCAGAAGCTAAAATAGAAAACTTAGAGTTGCTGTTGCGGAACCATGCTGTACTACAGCAAGATCTTTTAGTAGTACGCACAGCATTCAACCAAGCAGCTTTAGTGCGCTGGTGTCAAAATTGGGTAAGTGTTGCACCCAACCAACTGCGAGCTTTTTGGCGTGGTTTTATAGACGTAGAATCTCATCTCTTCAACTTAGAAGAGAATTTAGAACTCCCTGGGGAATTCGTGCAGCAATTACGCGGTATTACTTTAAATGGATTGAAAAAGTACCAAATCTCCGAGTCTGAGATGGGGCTATTGTATGTACAGAATAATTTTATCCGACCTCTCGAACCTGGTGATTATGCATTCTGGTCTGTGGATCGAGATGTCAAGATTCAGACTTTGAGCCGAATTATACCTAATCCGCAATTTCCCTTAGAAGATGTGTTGATTCAACATCCTGATTTTGTCGCCGCCTATTGTGAAATTGTGCAGTTAACTGGTCAGCAGGTAGGGATTGTGCGCTATCAAGGTAAGGTGATTGCTATCCTCCCACCACACAGCCGTAAACTATTTTGGCAAGGAGTTGAAGTCGAAGCAATTGAGATTACAAATGAAGCCAAGTTACCACCCGACTTAGTTGCAGAGTTAGTTTCTGGTTCATCTGAGATACTTTCTTTAAGCCACAATTCTTTACATATTTGTGAAGTTAAAGCGCAGCATGTCGGGCTACTGTACGTTAATCAAGAGTTTCAATTTCAACTTCCACCGGGAATACATGCTTGGTGGATATTTGGACGTTCTTGGCAAACAGAAGTCATTGACCTCCGCTTGCAAACTATCGAATTATCAGGTCAAGATATTCTCTCTAAAGATAAAGTCCCGCTGCGCTTGAATTTAACTGCTGGTTTCCGGGTGACAGACCCATTACCAGCTAAGAATGGTTTGTCGGATATTGCTAGCTTTTTGTATAGAGAGCTACAGTTTGCTCTGCGTGGAGCTGTTGGCGAACGGACACTAGATGCTTTACTGGAAGATAAGGGGGCGATCGATAGAAGCATTGCTGATTACATTCGCCAGAAAACTCTCAACTACGGCATAGAATTTGAATCTGTGGGAGTGAAAGATATTATTCTTCCGGGTGAGATTAAGACTATTTTGAGTAAGGTTGTAGAAGCAGAAAAAGCAGCCCAAGCAAACGTCGTGCGTCGTCGAGAAGAAACTGCAGCGACTCGCAGTATGTTAAATACTGCCAAAGTCATGGAAGATAACCCTGTCGCCTTGCGCTTGAAGGAACTAGAGGTGCTAGAACGGATTGCGGAGAAGATAGATCGAATTCAGGTTAACGGTAGCTTGGATAACATCTTAACAGACTTGATTCGCATTAACAGATAGTTAGTTTTTTCGGCTCAATTCACTGGGCAGTCATCCCACCATCAGCAGCAATGACGGAACCAGTCATGAATGACGCCTCATCAGATGCAAAAAGTGCAAGGTGGGCGATCTCCCGTGGCTCACCTGGGCGACCGATCGGTTGGAAGGAGTCGATTGTGCTGTATACTTTCTCCAATCCACCCAGCATCTCGGCGTGTGCGTAGTTGATCGGCGTGTCCACCCATCCAGGACAGATCACATTGCAACGAATGCCTTTTTTAGCGTAATCAAGGGCAACACCGCGAGTCAGCATCACAACAGCACCTTTAGAAGCCGAGTAAACTGCCAAAAACGGTTCTGAGACTAGTCCGTTGACACTAGAGATATTAACGATTGAGCCGCCACCATTATTCAGCATATACGGAATCGCTGCCCGACACCCGTAGATCGGACTTTTGACATTCACATTAAGTGTTTTGTCAATCACTTCATCAGGAACTTCATGCAGTACGCCGGGGATGTTTACACCAGCATTGTTGACAAGCACGTCAATTTTTCCGTAAAGTTCTACACACCGCGCAACGAAAGCGTTTACTTGTAGAGGGTCGCTAACATCAGCCGCAAATGCTTCAGCTATACCACCTGCATGACGGATACTCTCAGAAGTAGCGATCGCAGTTTCACCCTTGAGGTCAACACAGAGTATTTTCCCACCTTCCTCCGCCAGCCGTTCCGCAATTGCTTTACCAATGCCAGAACCGGCACCCGTGACAACACATGCTTTATTCTCCACTCTTCTCATATTCTATTTCCTGAATAACCGCACTTTCCGCCATTATTAATGTTTATTGACATAAAAATTCACCTAAAAAGCGAAATTAACAAAATATAAGTTGTGTGCCAGTATCCTTAAATACAATATTGTGATTGCAAGCTTGATTTACTAGAGTTTAGCTCTGTTGGAGTGCTTGCAATAGTTGAAATATGCCGACCAAATCAGATATCTCTTGAGAAATGTTGCAACATGTCAACTGCTAATACTTAGTATTTATGACTGCAAACTTGCGCTCGCAAATTGCGTAATATTCAGGAAAAATTTCGGTCTTTTCAATTAAACTATTTACTAGCTTGAGGGTTTGAGCATGACTACTAAAATAGAAGCAAGACAAAGCAATTCTGGTCTGCGTTCCGACTGCCTTCCCTTCTCCGATGTGATCGCCCAATCGATCGCTAACATTGCCCCGACGCTAACACCGACAATAAATGCTCCATTGGTGTTTGCTACTGCTGGAGTTGGCACTTGGTTGACTTACATGTTTGCTACTATTGGCTTGATATTTGTTGGTATCAATATTAACCAATTTGCTCGCCGCTCTGCCTCACCCGGTTCTTTATATGCCTACATTGCCAGAGGATTAGGTCCAACGGCTGGTGTAATTACTGGTTGGGCATTGATTTTGGCTTACGTATTTACCGCAATGGCAGTGATGTGTGGCTTTGCCAACTATGGCGAAGTTGTACTTAGTCCGTTAGGCATTCATCCCTCACCAATATTTCTGTTTGCTATCTGTACTGGTATTGCTTGGTATATCGCCTATCGCGACATCAAGCTATCCACTGTGATCATGCTGTTGATGGAAGCAGGCTCGGTGGCGTTGATTGTTATTTTGGGTGCGATCGTCTTGTTCAAGAAAGGTTACGCAATTGATGCCTCTCAATTATCACTCCAAGGAGCTAAGCCGGGAGGGATTATGTTGGGTTTGGTATTGGCAGTATTCAGCTTTGTGGGGTTTGAAAGTGCGACAACACTGGGAGATGAAGCCAAGCGTCCGTTACAGAATATTCCGCGTGCAGTCATCATCAGCACTGTAATTTCTGGGTTATTCTTTGTGCTTATTTCCTACGTTGAGATCATCGGTTTTGAAGGCTTCAAAACACCGTTTGACAAAAGCGAAGCACCACTGAGCGATCTGGCTAATATTGCGGGAGTGGGATTTTTTGGCGTATTGATTGCGATCGGGGCGATGATTAGCTTCTTTGCTTGTACTCTAGCTAGTATCAATGCGGGAGCGCGAATCTTCTTCTCGATGGGTCGGCATGGTATTTTCCACAATGTCATTGGTCAGGCGCATGGTAGTAATGAGACACCTCATGTTGCTGTGACACTAGCAGCGATCGTCACTTTTCTGGCTCCGGCTTCCACTACCCTATTTGGCGTGAAACTCCTAGATAATTACGGCTACTTTGGCACGATCGCTACCTATGGTTTCTTAGTTGCCTATATTTTGATTTCGATCGCTGCTCCCGTCTATCTCCACCGCGAACATCAACTACGCTTTACAGATGTCCTGTTCTCCGTTCTCGGAATCGGATTCATGATAATTCCAGTACTTGGGAGTGTGGGTCTTCCTGGTAAAGATAGTTTATTTCCCATACCTGCAGCGCCTTACAATGTCTTCCCCTACTTGTTCTTACTTTACTTGGTCGCCGGCGGTGCTTGGTTCCTAATTATACGTCTGCGTTCTCCAGAAATTATCGAGCAGATGGAAGCTGACATTGAAACCTCTCATACTCGTTTTAACGCCATGAAAAAAGTCTGAAATAGGGTGTGGGGTGCAGGAGAACAGAATATGCGCTTCCTCCTAGACTCTTTCCATTTGTCGAATGGGATTTCCCCACACCCACCCCTACACCCCATTCTTGCTCAGCCTGTTGCAATTAACGAAGAATGGAATTAGATCGGTAACACTGCATACATATTTGCAATAGCTTGAGAGATAGCGTAGTAAAACTCATATTTGGTGAAAGGTATCATGACGACCACACCTCTACACCCAGCCCCCACACAAATTGCCTCAGTTGTACATCCCCTCGAACCACTGACAGCGAAAGAAATTGCGGCGGCGGTGGCGATAGTCCGCACCGAAAAGATATTGGGCAGAAGTTTTCGCTTTGCGACTGTTGTTTTAAAAGAACCCTCCAAGTCAGTTGTACTCAACTTCAACGATGGCGATAAAATTGAGCGCCAAGCATTTCTGATTTTATTAGATAATGCAACGGCAAAAACTTATGAGGCGATCGTCTCCATTACCAAGAGCACGATTCTCTCATGGAAAGAAATTCCTGATGTGCAACCAGGGATTATGCTAGATGAGTTTATCGAGTGTGAAGCAGCAGTCAAAGCCAATCTGGAATTTCGTGCCGCCTTGCAGAGAAGAGGCATCACCGATATCGATTTGGTCATGGTAGACCCGTGGTCTGCAGGTAACTTTGGCATTGCCGAAGAAGCCGGATTAAGGCTTTCCCGTGCCTTATGTTGGATTCGCTCAGAACCTCATGATAATGGCTATGCTCGTCCCATTGAAGGCGTCATCCCTGTTGTCGATCTCAACACAATGCGAGTGCTGCGGGTCGAAGATCATGGCATTATCCCGTTACCGCCGAATCCAGGTAACTACGCCCAAGATTATATCCCTCAGTTTCGTACAGATTTGCAACCTCTGGAGATTGTCCAACCGCAAGGACCTAGCTTCCACGTTGAAGGTCATAAAGTCTACTGGCAAAAGTGGCATTTCCGCATTGGATTTACTCCTCGCGAAGGATTAGTACTACACACTATTGGCTATGAAGACCAGGGACGGATTCGCCCGATTATTTACCGAGCATCTTTGGCAGAAATGGTGGTACCATACGGCGATCCGAGTCCGGCGCACTATCGCAAAAATGCTTTTGACGTAGGTGAGTACGGTTTGGGAATGCTTGCAAACTCACTGACATTAGGCTGCGATTGTCTGGGTGAGATTCGCTACTTTGATGCCACAATGACGAATAGCCGAGGTGATGTAGCTGTGATTGCAAATGCGGTGTGTATGCATGAAGAAGATTATGGTACTCTTTGGAAGCATGTAGACTGGCGGAATAACCATACAGAAGTTAGGCGATCGCGGCGTCTAGTAGTATCCTTCGTGGCTACGGTTGGTAACTATGAATACGGATTCTTCTGGTATTTCTACCAAGATGGCACTATCCAACATGAGGTCAAGCTGACAGGTATAGTTAATACTAGTGCTGTTGCGCCTGGTGTGACACCTAAGTATGGAACGCTGATTGCGCCTGAACTTAATGCTCATATTCACCAACACTTCTTTAACATGCGTTTAGATATGATGGTGGATGGTCAGAATAACTCGGTGTGCGAAGTTAACACTGAAGCTGTCCCTCGTGGTTCAGAGAATCCGCATGGTAATGCTTTCTTTGCGTCATCAACTTTATTACCAACAGAATCAGCCGCACAACGGGTAATCGATCCTTTTAGTGGGCGATATTGGAAGATTATCAATCCGTCGGTGCCGAATAGTTTAGGACAGCCTGTAGGATATAAGTTATCTCCTGGTGACAATATTTTGCCTTTTGCTGATGCTGAATCTAGTTTAATCAAGCGTGCAGGCTATATTAATAAGCACCTGTGGGTGACTCCTTACAGTCCAGATGAGATGTATCCTGCGGGAAATTATCCCAACCAACATCCAGGCGGTGATGGATTACCCAAGTGGACACAGGAAAATCGTGCGATTGAGGATACTGACTTGGTGGTATGGTACACCTTCGGACATCATCATGTTCCTCGCCCTGAAGACTGGCCAGTGATGCCTACAGGCTATATTGGTTTTATGCTCAAACCCGTGGGGTTCTTCGATCAAAGTCCAGCAATGGATGTACCTCCTTCAGTTCCGAAAAAGGGTGCTTGCTGTAACTAACATTAGTTTGCTAGAGGTAGTTGACAAGATGCACGGTTCTTGCACACACTGATGAGTGCAATTTTCTGAATCTAATTTGTAAGAAGCTGATGCCATGCCATTACGGTTATTAAAGTTGGCGCTATCGAAACAACAAGCGCGAATGTTCCGGTCTCACGACCATCTCAAATCAAGTTACGATGCGGTGATTATTGGTGGCGGCGGTCACGGACTTGCTGCCGCTTATTATCTCGCTAGAGATTATGGGATGCATAATGTTGCTGTTTTAGAAAAAGGCTACATTGGCGGTGGCAATACTGGACGGAATACCACGATTATTCGCTCGAATTATCTCACTCCGGAAGGGGTGAAATTCTACGATGAGTCAGTCCGATTGTGGCAAGATTTATCACAAGACTTTGATCTGAATTTGTTTTACTCAAATCGCGGTCATTTCACTTTAGCTCATACTGATGCTGCTGTGCGGACGATGCGCTGGCGGGCTGAAGTTAACAAGCATTTTGGTATTGATAGCGAGTTAGTTGGTCCTGCGGAAATTCAACAGGCTTGTCCGCAAATTGATCTGTCGTGTGGTGGATATGCACCGATTTTAGGGGCGTTGTATCATGCTCCTGGAAGCATTGCCCGACATGATGCAGTAGCTTGGGGATACGGTCGCGGTGCTGATATGCGAGGTGTTGAAATTCATCAGCAAACAGAAGTTTTGGACATTACGGTAGAAAGCGATCGCGTGACGGGAATCCAAACTAGCCGGGGATATATTTCGACTCCTCGTGTTCTTTGTGCTGTTGCTGGATCTACACCGAGGATTTTGCAGATGGTAAACTTGCGATCGCCTCTTTATATTCATCCTCTCCAAGCAATGGTCAGTGAACCGATGAAAGCTTGGTTAGATGCGATTATTGTGTCTGGAAGTTTGCATGTCTACGTCAGCCAGACCGCACGGGGTGAGTTGGTGATGGGGGCTTCGCTTGATCCTTATGAGTTACATTCTACGCGATCGACATTAGATTTTGTCGAAGGACTGGCGGCACATATGTTGGAATTGTTTCCGTTTTTGTCTCATGCCAAAGTCGTGCGTCAGTGGGCGGGGATGGCTGATATGACGCCGGATTTTGCGCCTATTATGGGTAAAACTGCGATTGAGGGGTTTTATCTGGATTCGGGTTGGGGAACTTGGGGTTTTAAGGCTACGCCTGTATGTGGCAAAACTATGGCTTATACTGTTGCTTGCGATCGCAATCATGAGTTGATTACTGATTTTTCTTTGGATCGATTTGCTAGGTTTCAGTTGGTGGGTGAGAAGGGTGCGGCTTCGGTGGGTCATTAATTTAACCGCAAAGGACACTAAGGACGCGAAGGAAGAAAGAAAGAAGGTAAAGAGAAGAAGGTAAAGAGAAGAAGGGGAGTTTACTAATTATTTGGGACTGCTGTATATGAAAGTTATTGTTTGTCCGGTTAATGGTTCTCGTTCTGTTTCGGAGTTTGTTTGTAGTGGTGAGGTGCGTTTGATGCCTGATCCACAGGGGGTTGATGATGTAGTTTGGGCTGATTATATTTTTAATCGCAATAGTATACCGGGGATTAATACTGAATGGTGGTGTCATACACCTAGTAATACTTGGTTTGTTGCTGAACGTAATACTCAGACTGATGAATTTCTCCGGACTTATTTGTATGGTGAGGAGGTTTTATGAGTCAGCGGTTGTCGCCTATTTTGGGTGAGTGGATCGATCGCCGTCGGATGATCGGTTTCACTTTTGAAGGGACTCATTTTTATGGATATGCGGGAGATACTATTTGTAGCGCTTTATGGGCTTCTGGACAATGTATCCTTGGACGGAGTTTCAAGTATCATCGTCCTCGGGGGATTTTGAGTTTTGCGAATCATGATATTAATGCTTTGATGCAGTCGGGACAGCAGCTTAGTGTCAGGGCTGATGTGACGCTGTTGGATGATGGGATGGTGCTTTCGGCGGTGAATACTAGTGGGGGGGTGATGCACGATCGCGCTAGTGTGCTCAATTTCTTCTCTGCTTTTTTACCTGTGGGATTTTACTATAAGGCATTTCATGGTAAGCGTTTATTTCCTTTTTGGGAGCGGGTGATTCGTTCGATTTCGGGGTTGGGAAAGCTGGATTTTTCTACTCCTCATGTTCGGACTGCAAAACGGTATGACTTTTGTGATGTCTTGGTAGTTGGTGGTGGTGTGTCGGGTTTGTCGGCGGGATTAGCTGCTGCTGATGCTGGTGCTGATGTGGTAATTGTGGATGAGAATTCACGGGTTGGTGGTGCGGGTGGGTATCAAATTGGTGGTGATGTTTCGCGGAGTGAAAAGACACAGGCTTTAGTTAAAGCTGTTGCTGAGCATCCACGTATACGTGTTTATATTGAGACTTTGGCAGCAGCGTATTATATTGATGGTTGGGTGCCTTTAGTCGATCGCGATCGCATGACGAAAATGCGAGCAAAAGCGACGATTATTGCTAGTGGCGCTTACGAACAGCCTGCGGTTTTTCGCAATAATGACCTTCCGGGTGTAATGTTAGCATCAGCGGCGCAACGGTTAATTTATCGCTATGCTGTGAAACCTTTTAATCGCGCGGTTGTCTTAGTTGCTAACAATGATGGTTATCGGGCGGCGGTTGATTTAATTCAGCACGGTGTCACCATTAATGCAATTATTGATTTACGCGATCGCTATCCAGAAAATCAGCTCACGCAGACTTTGAAAAACAAAGGTGTGGTAATTCTGACTCAACACTGTATTTATGAGGCGACAAATTTAGGTGGACATGGTGTGACGGCGGCGATCGTTTGTCCGCTAGATGCAAATGGTTTGCCAAATCCTCGATTAAAGCAAACAATAGCTTGTGATGGTATTGTTATGAGTGTTGGTTGGGCACCGGCGGCAAATTTGCTGTATCAAGCTGGGACTAAAATGGGCTGGAGCGAGCATTTGCAGCAATTCGTGCCAGATATTTTACCACTAAGTGTTTTTGCTTGCGGACGCGTCAATGGTGTGTTCGAGTTTACACAAAAACTCTTAGACGGTCATCGCGCTGGACTAGAAGCGGCGGCTCATTTGGGTTTGGTAGAAAAAGCTGAGATAAATATCGTACCGGAATCAGAGTGTCCATCACATCCGTGGGCGATCGTTGAGCATCCTGTAGGTAAGAATTTTGTTGATTTTGATGAAGATTTGCAATATAAAGACCTTACCGATGCGATCGCGGAAGGATTTGATAATATTGAGTTGCTGAAACGCTACACTACTGTCGGGATGGGACCGAGCCAGGGTAAACATTCCAATATGAATGCTCTGCGGATATTGGCTCGGATTACAGGTAAATCTCCAAAAGAGGTGGGTACAACGACGGCAAGACCTTTTTTCCATCCTGTACCATTGTCTCATTTAGCGGGGCGAGGTTTTACACCCGAACGACGCACGCCATTACATAGTCGTCATGCGGCAATGGGCGCAAAATTTATGTTAGCAGGTGTGTGGCAACGACCTGAATATTATGCGCGATCGCGCGACCGTGAGGAATGTATTCGCACTGAAGCCGAGGCAGTCCGAAATAGTGTAGGTATAATTGATGTCAGCACGTTAGGTAAACTAGAAGTGCGCGGTGCTGATTCGGCTGAGTTTCTAGAACGTGTTTACACCGGACGCTATAGTAATCTTAAAGTTGGCATGACTCGCTATGCCTTGATGCTTGATGAAGCTGGCATTGTGATAGATGATGGTGTGATTGCAAGGTTGTCGCCAGACCATTTTTACTTTACTACGACAACTTCAGGCGCAGCCAATATTTATCGGGAATTATCTCGTTTGAATACAATTTGGCGATTAGATTGCGGTATGGTCAATTTAACGGGGGCGCGATCGGCAATCAATCTTGCTGGTCCTTTTGCTCGTAAAGTATTGGTTAAATTGATGCAGATGGATCTTTCTAGCACTGCTTTTCCCTATCTGGGTGTACGTGAAGCCAGAATTGCAGACATTCCGGCGGTTTTGATGCGGGTTGGGTTTGTCGGTGAATGGGGCTACGAAATACACGTTGCGGCTGAATCGGTTCCGGCGTTGTGGGATGCACTCGAAGATGCCGGAAAAAACTTCGATATTTTGCCCTTTGGCGTTGAAGCACAACGGTTGCTGAGACTGGAAAAAGGACACTTAATTATTGGTCAAGATACCGATGCGCTGACTACACCAAGAGAAGTAAATTTAGAATGGGCAGTCAAAATGGATAAACCGTTTTTCATCGGTCAGCGTAGTTTACAAGCGATCGCCAAACAACCACTCAAGCAAAAGCTAGTAGGATTTATGCTGGAATCACTTCCAGAAACACCGCCGCAAGAGTGTCATTTGGTAATCGAAAATAATGAGATTGCTGGTCGAGTGACAAGTATTGCTTTTAGTCCCGCTTTAAAGCAATTCATTGGACTTGCTTATGTCAAGCCAGAAATGGCAGAGAAAGGCAATTATTTTTCAATTCGTTTATCGGATGGAGCGTTAGTCAAGGCGATCGTTACTCCTACCCCATTTTACGATCCAGATAACTTACGGCAAAAAGCCGAAACCGCCATAATGGAGGAAGTTACTGCATGAAAACCCCACTCCGCCTTAGCCCCGTACACGATGCACTCCAAAAACTCAACGGTTCGTGGCGTGAATTAAACGGAATGCCAACGCTATTTTCTCGCCCAGAAGACGCAGTCCATTCCACTCAATTAGGTATTGCCGACTTATCATTCCTGACACGCTTTGGCATCAAAGGAAAAAATGCCGCCAATTGGTTAATACAACAAGGAATCTCAGTACCCGATCGCCCTAATTCCTGGCATACACTACCAGAAGGAGGAATCATCGCTCGCCTAGGTTTAACCGAATTTCTCATCGAAGACAGTATCACCTCCACCATAGCACCACAATTAACCGCAGCCTGTCAACACCCACCCACCAAAGTTTACCCAGTATTGCGCCAAGACTTAGCGATCGCCCTAACAGGCACAGCCATCCCCGAACTCTTACGCCAAACCTGCAACATCAACTTTCAGGCACTTCCTCTCACAGAACACCCCGTCATCATAACCACCGCCATCGGCGTAAATGTCACCATCATACCCAGCCAACCATGCTATAGAATTTGGTGTGATTACACCTATGGCGAATACGTTTGGCAAACATTATTAGCGATCGTACAACAACTAGGCGGTGATGCGATCGGAGTAGAACAATATCTCTAAAACTACCCACCTTCCACCAAAAAAATAACCTCTTCTTTCTTTCTTTCTTTCTTTCTTTCTTTCTTTCTTTCTTTCTTTCTTTCTTTCTTTCTTTCTTTCTTTCTTTCTTTCTTTCTTCTTTCTTCCTTAGTGTCCTTCGTGTCCTTTGTGGTTCGTTAATTTATTAAAATGACACCAACAGAAGCCAAAAAATTCTTAACAGACCATCAAATCAAATATGTCCTAGCGCAATTTGTCGATATACATGGCGTAGCCAAAACCAAAGCAGTACCCGCATCGCATTTTGACGACATACTCAACCCAGGCGCAGGCTTTGCCGGATTTGCCCTTTGGGGACTCGGAATGCAACCCAACAGCCCCGACTTTCTCGCTGTAGGAGACCCGACAACACTAACATTAGTCCCGTGGATGCCCGGATATGCGCGAATGGCGTGTGTCGGACATGTTCTCGGTCAACCCTATGGATATGATGCACGATTTGTGTTAATGCAGCAAATCGAGCGACTAAAACAAAAAGGGTGGATAATGTACACCGGATTAGAGCCAGAATTCTCATTGCTAAGTAGAGACGAAAATGGCAAAGTAGATTTAAGCGATCGCACCGACACATTAGACAAACCCTGCTACGACTATAAAGGTTTATCACGAAGTCGTGCATATTTAGAAAAATTAGTTAGCAGTTTGCAAACCGTTGGTTTTGACGTTTACCAAATCGACCATGAAGACGCCAACGGACAGTTTGAAATTAACTACACTTATACAGATTGTTTAACCTCCGCCGATCGCTACATCTTTTTCAAAATGGCAGCTTCCGAAATCGCCAAAGAAATGGGATTAATTTGCTCCTTCATGCCCAAACCATTTGCTAATCGCAGTGGTAACGGAATGCACATGCACATCTCAATTTCTGACGGCAAAACGAACTTATTTGCCGATGACAGCGACTCAAAAAAATTAGGATTATCCCAACTAGCATACCACTTTCTCGGTGGATTATTAGCTCACGCTCCGGCAATGACAGCGATTTGTGCGCCAACAATTAACTCTTACAAGCGACTTGTAGTGGGACGTTCATTAAGTGGCGCAACTTGGGCACCAGCCTACATCGGCTATGGTGATAACAATCGCTCCAGTATGGTGAGAATTCCCGGCGGTCGCTTAGAATTTCGGCTAGCTGATGGCTCATGCAACCCTTATTTAGCTGCCGCTGTAGCAATCGCCGCCGGGTTAGATGGTATTGAGAAAAAAATTGATCCAGGCGAACCACAGAATATTAATTTGTACGCCCTATCCGATATAGAATTAAAACAAAAAGGTATTCATACTTTACCTCAAAGTTTAAAAGAAGCCGTTGACGCCCTAGAATCTGATGAAGTAATCAAAGCTGCTTTAGGAGTTTTAGCTGATGAATTTATTAGCCTCAAACGGATGGAGTGGATTGAATACATGCGTCACGTATCCGATTGGGAAATACAGCGCTACTTAGAGTTTTTCTAACAAGAGATTAACGAACCACAAAGGACGCGCCAGCGTAGCGAAGCCGTCAGGCGTTAGGACACGAAGGAATACATAGCAAACTCTAACTTTCTTCTTTCTTCTCTTCGCGTTCTAACGCCTGACGGCTTCGCTACGCTGGTGTGTCCTTTGTGGTTCGGTAAAAGTATTTTTCAAAAATCAAATTAGAATACAATATCTATTGAAAGGGATTTTGCTATGTGTGGAATCGTAGGATTGCTAATTAAAAACCCCGAATTAAGAAGTAGTTTAGGTGAGTTAATGGTACCAATGCTAATTGGAATGAGCGCACGCGGACCAGATTCAGCCGGACTAGCTGTGTTCACAGAAATGTTAGGCGAGCAATATCGAAAATACAGTCTTTATTCAACCGTACCTGACTTTAACTGGTCAAAAATTGCCCAAGACTTTGAAAAATATTTCCACGTTACCCCAACAATGGAAATTAATGGCAATCATGCAATTCTAGTTTCCGATTTGCTTCCCGAAAAAGTCAAGCACTGGTTTGGACAATATCCTGATTTGCATGTTCTTTCTACAGGTCGAGCCATCGATCTTTACAAAGACACAGGATCGCCTGTGGAGGTTGTCTCACGCTACGATTTCAAATCGCTTAAAGGTTCTCATGTTGTCGGTCACACGCGCATGGCGACGGAATCAGCAGTCACCCCAGCACATGCTCACCCATTCACAGCGGGTGAAGATTTTTGTCTGGTGCATAATGGTTCGCTGTCGAATCCACATCAAATTCGCCGTCAACTAGAGCCACTGGGGATTCATTTTGAGACAGATAATGATACTGAAGCAGCTTGTCGATTTTTAGAGTGGCGGATGCGCGAAGGTGATGATTTGGAAGCTGCTATTGAGAAAGGTTTTGAAGCATTAGATGGTTTTTATACTTTCTTGATGGGAACGGCTGATAAGTTAGCCTTGGTACGCGATCCTTTTGCTTGTAAGCCGGCGGTGGTTGCGGAGACTGATGATTATGTAGCGATCGCGTCTGAGTTTCGCTCCTTAGCGCATTTACCTGATGTTAAAAATGCAACTATCTATGAACCTGCACCTGAGGAAATGTACGTATGGAAAGCGTGACGTTTGATTTGGCAGGAACGCCTTTGCGTCAGGTAAATCATTTTTTACACCACGACAAGAGCCAGCACATCCAGATTCTTAACCCTGATGGGACACATAATATTGCTGTTGGCATTGATGCGACAATTGATGTGGAAATTCACGGACATACAGGGTATTACGCTGCCAGTATGAATAAATTGGCAAATGTCACTATTTTTGGCAATGCTGGTACAGGTGTGGCGGAAAATATGATGTCGGGTCGAGTGCATGTGAAAGGATTTGCGTCAGTATCAGCGGGAGCCTCAGCACATGGCGGATTGCTGGTAATCGATGGCGATGCTGGTTTGCGTTGCGGAATTTCTCTCAAAGGTGGAGATATTGTGGTTGGTGGGAATGTGGGTAGTTTTAGTGCATTTATGGCACAAGCAGGAAGAATTGTTGTCTGTGGTGATGCTGGCGATGCATTAGGCGACTCTATTTATGAAGCAGTGATTTACGTGCGGGGTAAAATTAAGTCCTTAGGTGCTGATGCTCAAATCGAGCCGATGTCTGAGGCAGATTACAACGCCGTGAGCGAATTACTAGATAAAGCCGGATTTTCTTACAATCCAAGAGACTTTCAGCGCATCGCCGGTGCGAAGCAATTATATCACTGGAATGCTGATGCTAATCAGGAGTATTAATTATGAATATGAATCAATCGTCTCGCGAAGAATCTTGGGGATACGATCGCCGCATTCTCAGCTACATTCAAAATGCAGCAGCACACGGTTTGTATGAAATTCGCGGTTTAGGTGCAAAGCGTCGATTACCGCATTTCGACGATCTGGTGTTTTTGGGTGCATCGATGACACGCTATCCTCTCGAAGGCTACCGCGAGAAGTGCGTCACAAAAACGGTTCTTGGCACTCGCTACGCGACAAAACCGATTGAACTCGACATTCCAATTACGATCGCTGGCATGAGTTTCGGTTCGCTTTCGGCTAATGTTAAACAAGCGTTAGGACTCGCAGCGACTGAATTAGGCACCTCGACCACAACGGGCGATGGTGGTATGACTTCGGAAGAAAGACTTTCATCCCAGACGTTGATTTATCAATGTTTGCCTTCTCGGTATGGTTTCAACCCTGATGACCTGAGAAAAGCGGATGCGATTGAAATTGTTATCGGTCAAGGTGCAAAACCAGGTGGTGGGGGTATGTTATTGGGGCAAAAAATCAATCCCCGCGTTGCCGAAATGCGAACCTTACCGGAAGGTGTAGATCAACGTTCTGCTTGTCGTCATCCTGACTGGACGGGTCCTGACGACCTGACTATTAAAATTCAGTCGTTGCGGGAACTGACTGATTGGGAAAAACCTATATATGTCAAAGTGGGTGCATCGCGCACATTTAACGATGTCAAACTTGCAGTCCACTCCGGTGCGGATGTGATTGTGGTGGATGGGATGCAAGGCGGAACTGCAGCTACCCAATCTGTGTTTATTGAGCATGTGGGTATACCTACCCTTGCGGCGGTACGTCAGGCTGTGGAGGCTCTGGAGGAGATGAATATGAAAGGGAAAGTTCAATTAATTATATCGGGTGGGATTCGTACTGGTGCAGATGTGGCGAAAGCGATCGCAATGGGTGCAGATGCTGTCTCTATTGGACAAGGCGTTTTAGTCGCAATGGGTTGCAATAGCGAAACTTATATTCAAGATGGCAAGCATTATTCCGCTGTTGAGGATTATAACGCATTAGGAACGGTTCCTGGATATTGCCATCATTGTCATACTGGAAAATGTCCGGTCGGTATAACAACGCAAGATGAAATTTTAGAGAAACGCCTAGAACCACAAGTTGGGGCGCGTCGAGTTAAGAATTATTTGCAAACTTTAAATATGGAGTTAACGGCGATCGCGCGTGCTTGCGGGAAGCAAAACATTCATCACCTCGAACGCGAAGATTTAGTCGCGCTGACCATCGAAGCCGCCGCAATGGCGCACTTACCTCTTGCTGGTACCTCCTGGATTCCTGGAGTGACAAACTAACTCAAGCGGGTGATTAAAGAAACACTCCACCACTGGCTTCAAGGCGCTGACCATTAATCCAACCTGCATCTGGCGAACACAGAAAAGCTACAATTCCGCCAATATCTTCGGCTTGCCCAACACGCCCAAGTGCAGTTTGTGAGGCAATATAATTTTTAATTTGAGGATTATTTCTAACCGTTGCACTGTTAAAATCTGTTTCAATCGCACCAGGTGCTAAAACATTGGCGGTAATTCCTCTAGCACCAACTTCTTTAGCTAAGTATCTGGTAAAAGTTTCAATTGCACTTTTAGCCGATGCGTAAACTGAATAACCAGGATTGGCAAAACGAGTTGTACCGCTTGAAATATTGATTATTCTGCCTCCATCGTTAATATAAGAAAGAAGTTTTTGAGTTAAAAAATACACACCTTTAAAATGAATGTTTACTAAATTATCAAAATCCTCTTCCGTAACTTGAGCAATTGGAATTGTAGCCCCAATTCCGGCATTGTTAATTAAAAAATCCAATTTTTCAGCTTCAAAATTTCCCTTTAAAACATCCTTAAGCTCGTTAACAAAGTTATCTAAATTTTTAATTTGACCCACATCAAGTTTGACAGCAGCAGCTTTCTGCCCCATTTCCTTGATTTGAGACACAACACTATTGGCTTCTTCAAGCTTAGTTTGATAAGTGATTATGATATCACAGCCACTTTGAGCCAAGCGCAAAGCCATATCTTTTCCAAGTCCACGACTTCCACCCGTAATTAAAGCAATTTTAGCAGTTTTAGTCATATACAATGATTCCAGAAATATCTAAACACGATTGTCAATTAACTAAGTTGCTCGTTAGCCCTATAGAACGTATTTTCAGGCTTGGCTTGAAAATAGGTCTTTTTGAAACTTATGGTTGCTAAACCTTAAGAAACAATTAGCTTTTTTCTAAAAACTATTTTATCATCACCTTCCTTGTAGTACTCTCGGATTATAGCCTCCTTTTCATAATTATTTTTCACATAAAACTCTCTCGTTTTTTCAAAGCTTGCCAGTCCAGAGGTTTCGACCAGTAGCAATCTCTGTCCACGCTCTTTCACATGGTTTTCTACATATTTGAGCATTAACGAGCCTATTCCTTTTCCTTGCTGATTTGGCAACACGCCGATGAAATATAAGTTATATACATTTTGTGCGAAAGACTCAGGTGCATAGTATGCTGCACTTGTAACGCCGCTATCATCATTGACTATCCAGTAATGCTCTTCTCCAAGAGTTCCGTCAAAGTAACTGTCTATCAAATCCGACATAAATTTCAGTTCATCAGTATCAAATAAATTTAAAGCGCAGAAGATCTTTGTCATTTGATCTCTATCACTTGAGATAGCAGGTCTAATCATAGTAGTCACAAGTTTTATTGTATTTAAAGTATAAGTCCTAATACACATTAGGTCAAAATTTTAGGCTTTACTCAAAACAGAATTGAAAAAAATTATAATCTAGTCTGAGAGAGTGCCACCTTTTTTGATTTTTTCAGCAAGCTTTAATTATGTGCAATGGAACTATGTTAACCTTGAACTTACAAATTAGTGAAAACTTAGAAGAATCTCCACAACTAATGAGCTAGGGCTAAACTATGGAAGGGAGCAACGCGATTTGGTGAGGTCGGGCAAAAAATAAGCGCTCGCTAAAAACCACATGAAAATAGAAGGTAATTTTTTTTACTGAATACATGCATAATTGCATGAGAATTAACCTTTATAAGATATCTTATAAAGATTA
>JBBQRU010000107.1:0-19381 GCA_038214545.1 Cyanophyceae cyanobacterium
CATCTATTCGAGGGAACGATGGCGGCTAACGACACAATTGCAGATATGCTGACGCGCATCCGCAATGCTAACCTGGCAAGGCATCAAAGCACATTGGTGCCAGCAACTAAAATGACCCGCAGCATTGCGAAAGTACTTCAAACCGAAGGCTTTATTGCCGAAATTGAAGAAGCAGGTGAAGGAGTACAGCGGAATTTGGTGATTTCCTTGAAATACAAGGGTAAAACTCGCCAACCACTGATTACGGCTTTGAAACGAATTAGTAAACCAGGTTTACGGGTTTATTCCAACAAAAGAGAACTACCACGCGTGCTGGGCGGTATTGGCATCGCCATTATCTCTACATCTAGTGGCATTATGACTGACCGCGAAGCGCGACGTCAAAATGTCGGTGGAGAAGTGCTTTGCTACGTCTGGTAACAAGACAAGGATAAATAGACATGTCTAGAATTGGTAAACGTCCGATTACTGTTCCCAGCAAAGTCACAGTGGGAATTGATGGGACAATGATTGTGGTCAAAGGCCCCAAAGGCGAACTTTCTCGCAATTTACCATCCCAGGTGAGTGTCGAGCAAGACGGTGAAATATTGACGGTCAAACGCAACAATGAATCCCGGACATCTCGCCAACTGCACGGTTTATGCCGGACTTTGGTCGCCAATATGGTAGAGGGAGTTTCTACGGGTTTCCAAAAGCGTTTGGAAATTCAAGGGGTGGGTTATCGGGCTCAAGTTCAAGGTCGGAATTTGATTTTGAACATGGGTTATAGCCATCCTGTGGAAATTTCTCCCCCAGATGGTATTCAAATGGCAGTGGAAAATAACCTCAATGTCATTGTCAGTGGCTATGACAAAGAATTAGTCGGCAACACCGCAGCGAAAATTCGCGCCGTTCGTCCACCTGAACCTTACAAAGGTAAAGGTATTCGTTATGCCGGCGAAGTAGTAAGACGTAAAGCTGGTAAGTCTGGTAAGAAATAATGAAACTTAGTCGTAGACAATCAAAAAATCGCCGCCATCGGCGGGTTCGCGGCAGAGTTGAAGGATCGATCGCACGTCCTCGGTTAGCCGTGTTTCGCTCCCATCAACATATCTATGCTCAAATCATTGATGATGCTGATCAGCATACTTTGGTCGCAGCGTCAAGTATTGACCCAGAGTTGAAAACAAAATTAAATACCGGCGGCAGTTGTGTGGCGTCAACAGAAGTTGGCAAACTCATTGCGGCGCGATCGCTCGAAAAAGGCATCACCAAAGTAGTTTTTGATCGCGGTGGTAACTTATATCACGGACGCATCAAAGCCTTGGCGGAAGCAGCCCGTGAAGCTGGTTTAGAGTTTTAAAAAGTCATTTAGATGGACATTTACTATGGCAACTGGTGGTCGTCGTAAGGCTGGTAGAGCAAAAAAAGAAGAAACTAACTGGCAAGAGCGAGTCATCCAAATTCGCCGCGTCAGCAAAGTGGTCAAAGGCGGTAAAAAACTTAGCTTCCGCGCCATTGTGGTTGTGGGTAACGAACGCGGTCAAGTTGGCGTCGGCGTTGGTAAAGCCAGTGATGTCATTGGAGCCGTCAAAAAAGGCGTAGCTGATGGTAAAAAGCACCTAATAGACATCCCCATCACCAAGTCAAACTCCATCCCTCACCCAATTGACGGTGTTGGTGGCGGAGCGAAAGTGATGATGCGTCCCGCTGCACCAGGTACAGGTGTAATTGCCGGTGGTGCTGTACGGACAGTATTGGAATTGGCAGGTGTACGCAACATCCTTGCCAAACAACTCGGTTCTAACAATCCGTTGAATAATGCCAGAGCCGCAGTTAATGCCTTGTCAACCTTACGTACCTTCAGTGAAGTAGCGGAAGAACGTGGCATTCCTGTAGAACAACTCTACATTTAAGTTTGATTTGTCGTCGCGCCGAAAGCGCAATTCTTTGGAGCTATATCCATTTATGAGACTTAATGACCTTCGCCCCCAAAAAGGCTCAAAGAAACGCCGCCGCCGCGTCGGTCGCGGTATTGCTGCAGGTCAAGGTGCAAGTGCTGGTTTAGGGATGCGGGGACAAAAATCCCGGTCTGGTAGCGGTACTCGCCCTGGATTTGAAGGTGGTCAACAACCGTTGTACCGCCGGGTTCCCAAATTAAAAGGCTTTCCACTTCTCAATCGCAAACGGTACACTGTGATTAATGTTGAAAAGCTAGCAGAACTCAGTGCGAATACAGAAGTAAATGTAGCTTCTTTAAGAGCAGCGGGAATTCTGACTGCAATTAAAGGATCGCTGAAAATTTTAGGGGATGGGGAATTAACCGTTCCTTTAAAAGTCCAAGCAGCCGCTTTTACCAAGCAGGCTCGCGCCAAAATTGAAGCCGCTGGCGGGACTTGCGAAATCACGTCTTGAGCGTTCTTCATCACACTAGCTATAGACAGAAAACAGGGCTCTCACTAAGAAGGTACCCTCTATGATCAGTCGAGATAAAGCCCCAACGGCTCAAGAAACCTTTATGCAGATGGCACAAGCAGCAGGGCTGAGAGGTCGGCTGCTTGTCACTGTCGGTATTTTAATTTTGGTTCGCCTCGGCATCCATTTGCCGATTCCCGGAATAAACCGACCAGCTTTTGCTCAAGGTGTCCAAAATAACAGTCAGATTTTAGGATTATTGGATATTTTTTCAGGCGGCGGACTTTCTGCTTTGGGAATTTTCGCCTTAGGCATTCTGCCTTATATCAATGCTTCGATTATTATCCAATTACTGACCACTGCGCTGCCAGCTTTAGAAAACTTACAAAAAAATGAAGGGGAAGCGGGACGGCGGAAGATTTCCCAAATTACCCGCTATGTCACCTTTGGTTGGGCGATTGTCCAAAGTTTGTTTATTTCCGCAGTTTGGCTGCAACCTTTCGCACTCAATCCCGGTCCGATTTTTGTGGCGGAGACAACCATCGCTTTGGTCGCTGGTTCCATGTTCGTCATGTGGGCTTCAGAATTAATCACTGAACGCGGTGTGGGTAACGGAGCATCTTTGTTGATTTTTGTCAACATTGTCGCCAGTTTACCGAAATCGTTAGGTGATACAATCTCTTTTGCCCAAACCAACGGTCGTGAGGCTGTGGGACGGGTAGTGATTCTCCTTGTGATCTTTTTGGTGACGATTATCGGGATTGTTTTTGTGCAAGAAGGCACACGCAAAATTCCCATTATCTCCGCCCGTCGTCAAGTCGGACGCAGAGTGATGCAAGAACAACGCAGTTACTTACCTTTGCGGCTGAATCAAGGTGGCGTCATGCCGATCATTTTTGCGGCGGCGATTTTGAGTCTGCCAGTGTTTGTAGCTAACTTTACCAAGAATCCTCAGGTAATTACTTTTGTAAATAATTATCTTCGACCAGGTGGGAGTGGAGGTTGGGCTTATGCACTTGTTTACCTAGTAGCAATTGTTTTCTTCAGTTTCTTTTACGCGTCATTGCTGTTTAATCCAGTCGATGTCTCGCAAAATTTGAAGAAGATGGGTGCTTCCATTCCCGGTATTCGTCCTGGTAAGGCTACCAGCGAGTATGTCGAGGGTGTGTCTAATCGCCTGACTTTTTTAGGCGCAATCTTCTTAGGCTTAGTAGCGATTATTCCTACAGCCGTAGAAAGTTCTTTGGGAGTACCGACTTTTAAAGGATTAGGCGCGACCTCATTGTTGATTTTAGTCGGCGTGGCAATTGACACAGCTAAGCAAATCAACACTTATGTGATTTCTCAGCGCTATGAAGGAATGGTGAAACAATAGTGACCCGATTGATCTTCTTGGGACCGCCAGGGGCTGGTAAGGGAACTCAAGCCCAAAATTTAGCCAATTACTGCCATATTCCCCATATTTCTACGGGTGAGATTTTGCGTACTGCCATGAAGGAACAAACCCCTTTAGGGATTAAGGCACAAAATTATGTCAATAGTGGCGAATTAGTTCCTGATGACTTAGTCCAAGATTTGGTAGAACTACGTTTGGCCCAAAGCGATGCTCAGTCTGGCTGGATTCTCGATGGTTTCCCTCGTACTGTAGCGCAAGCAGCTTTCTTAGGCGAGTTACTGCAGAAAATGCAAACTCCCATAGATAAGGTAGTTAACTTGGAAGTGCCAGATGATGTCGTTGTGGCGCGGCTTTTGGAAAGAGGACGTAAAGATGATAGCGAAGATGTGATTCGCCGTCGTTTAGAAGTCTACCGGGACGAAACTGCGCCTTTAATTGACTACTACAGCCAACAGCACCAACTTGTCTCAGTCAATGGCAATCAATCCCTAGAATTTGTAACTGGCGAGATCTTGAAGGTCATCGGGACTTGAAAGGAGTGCTCTTGAGTGCTCTTGAGTGGGGGAGGGGGAGAGATTAGGAATGTTGAATGTTAACTCTCGAACCTTGAACCTTGAATCTTGAATGTTGAACCTTGAATGTTGAATGTTGAATGTTAAAAATTTATCATTCATAAATCCCCCACTCAAGAGCACTCAAGAGCACTCCCTGTTTCCAGTTCTTCACATAAAAAAATCTAAAATTGTTGATAATTTTAGCTAAGATGTGTTAATAGGCTAATGATAAAAATCCATTCATTATGACTAGTCAGCGCCAGCCATGTGCTGAAAATCATACCCGTTATTGAGTTGAGGAAAATCTAAATTGTCTAAGCAAGATTTGATTGAGATGGAAGGCACGGTGACTGAATCCCTGCCCAATGCAATGTTTCGCGTTGACTTGGACAATGGGTTTAATGTTCTCGCTCACATCTCTGGTAAGATTCGGCGCAATTACATCAAAATTTTACCGGGCGATCGCGTCAAAGTGGAACTGACACCTTACGACTTGACCAAAGGTCGCATTACTTACCGATTGCGTAAAAAGTAAACCCATGTCAAAAACCTTACCACAAACCTGTGAGGTTTTGTCAATCAGGGTAAAAAAGCCAACAATGTTCGCCAAAATTTGCTACAATCTTTAGTTTGGAGTCCAAAAAAAAGGCATGAAAGTTAGAGCCTCAGTGAAGAAGATTTGTGAAAAATGTAGCGTGATCCGCCGTCGCGGTCGCGTTATGGTGATCTGTTCTAATCCTAAACACAAGCAACGTCAAGGTTAGCGTCGATACGGCAAACCGTCAGCGCTCAGAAATTAGACTAGACAGATCGCAGTATTGAAGTATAGGGAGAAAAATCGTGGCACGGATTTCCGGAGTAGACCTTCCCCGCGATAAGCGCGTCGAAATTGGTCTGACATATATTTACGGGATTGGACTATCCCGCTCACAGAATATCTTAGAATCTACTGGTATAAGTCCAGACACCAGAGTCAAAGATTTGACTGACGTTGAAGTCACAGCTTTGCGGGGCGAAGTCGAAAGCAACTACCAAGTTGAAGGCGACTTGCGACGTTTGGAAGCAATGAATATCAAGCGTCTCATCGACATTGGTAGCTATCGTGGACGGCGTCACCGCATGGGCTTACCCGTGAGAGGGCAAAGAACCCGCACCAATGCCAGAACCCGTCGGGGGAGACGGCAAACAGTTGCCGGGAAGAAAAAGGCTCCAGGGAAATAACATTCCGGCGCTCTTTAATATTAATTGCAATCACCTTCACTCTAATAGACCGATATGGCGAGACAACCAACAAAAAAATCCGGCACCAAGAAGCAAAAACGCAACGTCCCCAATGGGATGGTTTACATCCAATCTACGTTCAACAATAGCATCATCACCATTACCGACACCAACGGTGATGTCATTTCCTGGGCCAGCGCCGGGAGCAGCGGCTTTAAGGGCGCTAAAAAAGGCACCCCCTTCGCAGCTCAAACTGCAGCAGAAAGTGCCGCCCGTCGCGCCACAGACCAAGGAATGCGCCAAATTGAGGTGATGGTAAGTGGACCTGGGGCGGGAAGAGAAACCGCAATCCGCGCATTGCAAGGTGCAGGATTAGAAATTACGCTAATTCGCGATATTACCCCAATTCCACACAACGGTTGCCGTCCACCCAAGCGCCGGCGAGTCTAACGACGGCTCAGCAATACATGAATAAGGGAGGCATTGATTTGCCCGTTCCCAGGCAAGCTTTAATACAAGGGAGGCTACCCCGTGGCGCAGTTTCAAATTGAATGTGTAGAGTTAAACACTCACGAAAATCGGAGTCAGTATAGCAAGTTCATCCTCGAACCGCTAGAACGCGGTCAAGGAACCACAATCGGCAACGCCTTGCGGCGGGTATTGCTGTCCAATCTGGAAGGAACATCAGTCACAGCTGTGCGGATTGCGGGTGTGAGTCACGAATTTGCCACGATTCCCGGTGTCAGAGAAGATGTGCTCGAAATCCTGATGAAAATGAAGGAAGTCGTGCTCAAAAGCTACTCAGCCCAACCGCAAATTGGTCGCTTATTGGTTTCTGGTCCAGCGGTGGTGACAGCGGCTCACTTTGATTTACCTTCAGAAGTCGAAATCATTGAACCAAGTCAGTATATTGCCACCCTGGCTGAGGGTGCAAAACTGGAAATGGAATTTCGGATTGAAAGAGGTAAAGGATATCGCACCGTCGAAAAAGGCCGGGAAGAAGCTACAGCCATAGACTTTCTCCAAATTGACTCGGTCTTTATGCCAGTCAGAAAAGTCAACTACAGTGTCGAAGATGCACGCGTAGATGGCTCGATTCACAAAGACCGTCTATTGTTGGAGATTTGGACAAACGGTAGCCTGACTCCTCAAGAAGCGCTTTCCTCGGCGGCGGGTATTTTGGTTGAACTGTTCAACCCCTTAAAAGATATCTCCATCGAGCCGACAGATTTGGGTATTGATGTTACCGAAGACCCAACCAGCCAAATCCCCATTGAAGAACTTCAACTCTCAGTCAGAGCTTATAACTGTCTCAAACGAGCACAAGTTAACTCTGTTGCCGATTTGTTGGATTACACCCAAGAAGATTTGCTGGAAATCAAGAACTTCGGTCAAAAATCAGCCGAAGAGGTAATCGAAGCCCTACAGAGACGTTTAGGTATTACCTTACCTCACGAAAAGCCAGCTAAACAACCCTAGTCAAAAGTCAAAAGTCAATGGCTCTATTGACCTTTGACTTACTAACAACTAACTCTTAAAAATTATGCGTCACCGTTGTCGTGTCAAACAACTAGGCAAACCTGCTGACCAACGCCGTGCTCTACTGCGTGCTCTCACCACTGAGCTGATTCGTCACGGTCGAATTACAACTACTCTAATTCGTGCCAAGGTATTGCGTTCAGAAGCCGAAAAAATGATTACCCTTGCCAAGGATGGTTCTTTAGCATCCCGACGCAAAGCCTTAGGTTACATCTATGACAAAGATCTCGTGCATGCCTTATTTGAGCAAGCACCAGAACGTTATAGCAATCGTGCTGGCGGTTACACCCGTATCCTGCACACTGTACCTCGCCGTGGCGATCATGCCAAAATGGCAATTATTGAACTAGTGTAACTGAGCGAGCAGGTTGTCAAATCCGCCGGACTTTTATGCAAGATCAGCCACTAAACCAAAGAGTCGCCCTGGTAATTCAATACCTGGGCACAAACTTTCATGGCTGGCAACGGCAACATCAACAGCGGACGGTGCAAGAAGAGATTGAAATCGCTCTCGCTACCGTCACTGGGCAGAAAGTAACTCTACATGGTGCCGGTCGCACCGATAGCGGAGTTCACGCCGCCGCCCAAGTCGCTCATTTTGATGTCACCAGTTCCATTCCTGCTGCTAAGTGGGCAGTCATTCTCAACAGCTATCTGCCCGAAGATATCTCAATTCGTGCCGCAGCTGCAGTTGATGACACCTGGCACGCCCGTTTTAGTGCTGTATATCGCCGGTATCGCTATACGATCTATACTGAAGAACGACCAAATTTGTTTGTTCGCCCCTTCAGTTGGCATTATTATCAAGCACCTGTAGATGCGGCACTAATGCTAAGGGCGATGACACCAATACTTGGTCGCCATCACCTGGCTGCGTTTCGTCGCGCCGGCTCCAAGCGATCGCATTCCTGGGTAGAAGTACAAGCTGTAGAATGTTATCGCTCAGGTTCGTTTATCCATATTGAAATTCAAGCAGACGGGTTTTTATATGGTATGGTGCGGCTGATAGTTGGGATGCTAGTTCAGGTAGGTACAGGAGCAAGATCCCTCACTAGCTTTACCGAACTCTGGCAAGAATCGCGCCGCGAAGAAGTCAAACATGCCGCACCTGCCAACGGCTTATGTTTATTGCGAGTCGGCTATCCGGAATTTCCCTTTCCTAAAGAAATCTGGTACGACAGTTTACCTAAGTTTGCATGATTATTCCCCCAGGCAAATAACCAATGACAATGAATAAAACCTATCTCCCATCCCTGGATTCAATTAATCGCGAATGGCATGTAGTTGATGCCAAAGACCACCGCCTCGGTCGTCTAGCCACCGAAATCGCGATGGTTCTGCGCGGTAAAAATAAACCCGAATACACCCCCCACCTGGATACAGGTGATTTTGTGATCGTTGTCAACGCCGAACACATCCAAGTCACTGGCAAAAAACGCAGCCAAAAAGTCTACCGTCGTCACTCTGGACGTCCCGGTGGGATGAAGACGGAAACTTTTGAAAAACTGCAAGCCCGTCTGCCAGAAAGAATCATCGAACAAGCCGTTAAAGGCATGTTACCGAAAAACAGCCTCGGACGACAATTATTTACGAAGCTGAAAGTCTATGCTGGTCCCACCCACCCACACGCAGCTCAGTCACCCCAAGAACTAAAAATTCAGACAATTCCTGGAGGAGAAAATTAATGCAAGCCGTAGAAAATGCTAACAGCGGTCGCGCCATGTACTGGGGTACTGGTCGCCGTAAATGCTCAGTTGCGAGAGTTCGTCTTGTTCCTGGTACTGGTCAACTCATTGTGAATAAAAAGCAAGGAGACTTGTACTTTCAGTTCAACGCTAATTATCTCGGTAACATCAAAGCCCCTTTAGAAACTTTAGGCTTAGAAAACGAATACGATATTTTGGTCAACGCCCACGGTGGTGGTTTGACTGGACAAGCAGATTCGATTCGCTTAGGTGTAGCGCGGGCTTTGTGTCAACTCGACCCTGATAATCGTCCACCGTTGAAAGTTGAAGGTTATTTGACTCGCGATCCCCGTGCGAAAGAACGGAAGAAATACGGTTTGCACAAAGCTCGGAAGGCTCCTCAGTATTCCAAGCGGTAATTTTATTTCGCGCCGCAACGAGTGCGATCGCTCACTCAGGCGCGAAATAGTTAAAATAGAATTAAATAATCATAGGCAGAGAAAATGGCTAAACCTGACATCCACCCCAAGTGGTATCCCGAAGCTAAAGTTATTTGTAACGGTCAAGTTGTCATGACTGTTGGTTCGACAAAGCCAGAGTTACAAGTTGACCTTTGGTCTGGGAATCACCCTTTTTATACTGGGACTCAGAAAATGGTCGATACAGAAGGTCGTGTTGAACGCTTCTTACGTAAGTACGGCATGATGGAAGAAGGTGCCGAAGGCGCAGAAGCTCCTGTTGAGAAGAAGAAAAAAAGATAGCTAGTAGGCAATTACATGCGATCGCACGACCCAGGTGTCTGGGTCTGTTTTATGTTGTTTGTGCCTAAAAGCTGTTTTTACGGAGTCAATTGCATTTGTCATGGCTGAAGTATATCTGTTGGAGAAGCTGAAATCTGTTGAACAAACTTTTCATGAGTTAACTCGTCGCTTGGGTGATCCGGATACGGCTCGGAATCCTGATGAGTTTCAGCGCATCGCTAAGTCTCGTTCTTCTTTGGAAGAGGTTGTCGATACCTATGAGAATTGGAAAGCAACTCAAGAGGATTTGACTGGGGCGCGTCAGGTGTTGAAGGAGACAAGCAGCGATCCTGAGTTACACCAAATGGCGGTGGTGGAGGTGGAGGAACTAGTGCAAAAGCTAGAACACCTTGAGCGTCGATTGACGGTGTTGTTATTACCTCGCGATCCCAATGATGATAAAAATATCATGTTGGAAATTCGCGCCGGGACGGGTGGTGAGGAAGCGAGTATTTGGGCGGCTGATTTAGTCCGGATGTATTCTCGTTATGCTCAAACCCAAAATTGGAAGGTGAAGATGTTGAGCGACTCCCAAGGGGAGATGGGTGGCTTTAAAGAAGCCATTATGGAAATTCAGGGTGATAGTGTTTACAGTCAATTGAAGTTTGAGGCGGGTGTGCATCGAGTGCAGCGCGTACCTTTGACTGAAGCCGGTGGTAGAGTCCATACTTCAACGGCGACGGTGGCGGTAATGCCGGAGGTGGATGATGTGGAAATTCACATCGACCCGAAGGATATTGAAATGACCACTGCTAGGTCTGGCGGTGCTGGCGGGCAAAATGTCAACAAGGTGGAAACTGCAGCCGATTTGATTCACAAGCCGACGGGAATCCGGATTTTCTGTACCGAAGAACGCAGCCAGTTACAAAACAAAGAACGGGCGATGCAGATCCTCCGGGCAAAGTTGTATGAGATTAAGTTACGTGAACAACAAGCTGAAGTAACTTCGATGCGGCGATCGCAAGTCGGTACTGGGTCGCGATCGGAAAAAATTCGCACCTACAATTACAAAGATAGTCGCGTCACTGATCACCGTCTGGGTCAAAATTTTACCCTTAACCCCGTGTTAGAAGGTGAATTGGAACCGCTGATTCAATCTTGTATTTCCCAAGACCAGCAAGAACGTTTGGCAGAACTCGCAACTTCCGGTAGTAACTAATATCTTGTTACTGTTGATACCGCTAATAAGTAATAGCTAATATCTTCGACCCGTCAATCCTGCTAACTGCAGCTCATATTGACGGGTTTCTAATTGGTCGCACAATGTATCTTCCATTTGTGTGGGATACGGATAATTTTTAAATTCATACTTGAGACGATGACTTAATGTCGCTAATTCTTGGAGATCAGCAGCGCGGTAAATCAGCTTTTCCACTTCTGTTTGCCAACGCACAAAAATCCGGTAACTAAAAAAACCACTACAAATGTTACCTTGCTTATCCCAGTATGAAATACATATTTGATGTTGTAGCTGAGAAACCTTCTTAATCTGCTTCACTTCATAACCTTGGGCTTCTAAAGCCTCTATTACTTCGGCTTCGCTAAGGTTCCACAACTGCGGTTGAATCCTATCAGTGGCGATTAGGCTTTTACCAGGACGGCGGTATTTGAGGGTTTTGCGCGTTTTACTCATGATGATGCGACTGCTGATGTTAGTAAATGCAAGCCACAAGTTAATCGTTCCTAGAGCTAATGTATAATTAGCTTTAACCGCTATAGTCAATTAAGTCGCAGCTAATTCTGAAAATCTCATATCTATATTAAATATACATTTATGTGAGATTTTGGTCAACACTGAAAAAATTATGTATAAACGAAATAGTAAAGTTTAAATAACATTTACAAAACTACTGTAGCAATGAATAAAGAAGGTAGAAAAAAACTAATTGCGATAGTCAAACAGGCTCGTGGCTCCATGAGTCAACGAGGTTTTGGTATACTTTTAGGTGTATCCGCAACAGCAGTACAATCGTGGGAAAAAGGTGACTCAGTTCCCGATATCGAAAATTTAGCTCAGATTGCTGCCAAGGCGGACTACACAATGGAGGATCTGCTTAACTATCTTGGTTCTAAGCCAGTTGTCAAACCCTCAGACATGAACCAGATGATCAAGCTAATTAGGACTATGCCAATTAACGAAGTAGCTGTGATTGCCCAAACAGCGATGGATCGACTTATAGCAGCAGCGGAAACTCCCAAAGATGAGACCGAAGCAATTTGAGTCTGAAGGGCGTTGGTTGAGGGTCACGCGAGCGCTAATGCGTGACCTCATCAAGACTCATATGAAAGCTATAAACGAAAAATAGATCGCTCCATAGCAAATAAATTGCAAAAGTTGTAGTTAAATTTTGTTAAGATTGAGTCGCACCGCGATCGCCTTCCTTAACTTGGAGATACTTAATGCTACGACTAGAACATATAAGTAAAATTTATCCGACGGGTGAGATTCTTAAAGATGTTAACTGGGAAGTCAAAATTGGCGATCGCATTGGTTTGGTGGGTGTCAACGGTGCGGGGAAATCCACCCAACTGAAAATCATCGCCGGTGAAATCGAACCCACATCTGGAGAAGTAGTTCGTCCCAACAGCCTACACATAGCATATCTCACCCAGGAATTTGAAGTTGACCCGACGCGGACAGTTAAAGAAGAATTTTGGCGAGCTTTTGGCGAAGCAAACCAAGCGCATGAAGCCTTAACAGAAGTCCATCGGGAACTAGAAACAGCCACACCAGAGCAGTTAAACAAACTAATCGACAAGATGGATCGGCTGCAGCGACAGTTTGAAGCTTTGGGTGGCTACAGCTTAGAAGCCCAGATCGACAAGATTTTACCAGAAATGGGTTTTGATTTAGGAGATGGCGATCGCTTAGTCAGCGGCTTCAGTGGCGGTTGGCAAATGCGGATGAGTTTAGGGAAGATATTATTACAAAAACCCGACTTATTGCTGCTGGACGAGCCGACAAACCATTTGGATTTAGAAACCATTGAGTGGTTAGAGAATTATCTCCGCCGCTTAGTCACCCCAATGGTGATCGTGTCTCATGACCGGGAATTCTTAGACCGCCTGTGTAACCAAATTGTCGAAACTGAACGTGGCGTCTCCGCATCCTACCTCGGTAACTACTCGACTTATTTAGAGCAAAAAGCCGAGAGTCAAGCCGCACAAATGAGCGCCTACGAACGCCAGCAGAAAGAACTCGAAAAACAACAGACATTTGTGGATCGCTTCCGCGCCAGTGCGACCCGCAGTACTCAAGCAAAAAGCCGCGAAAAACAACTTGATAAAATCGAGCGGATCGCCGCGCCGGTTTCTGGGGTGAGAACCTTACACTTCCGTTTTCCCGACGCACCTCGTAGTGGTCGCGAAGTCGTGACAATTAAAGATTTAACCCATAGCTACGGTGACAAAATTCTCTTTTTGGGAGCAAATCTGGAAATTGAACGCGGGGATCGCATTGCTTTCTTGGGACCAAATGGTGCGGGTAAATCGACACTACTGCGTTTAATCACCGGGAATGAAACACCCAACGAAGGCTCCGTGACAATGGGGGATCACAATGTCGTCCTAGGATATTTTGAGCAGAATCAAGCTGAAGCCTTGGATTTGACCAAGACCGTTGTGGAAACGATTCACGACGAAGTCCCCGACTGGAAGAATGAAGAAGTCCGCACACTGTTAGGACGCTTCTTATTTGCTGGCGACACAGTTTATAAAAAGGTTGAGGCGTTGAGTGGGGGTGAAAAAGCCCGACTAGCATTAGCCAAAATGCTGTTGCGTCCCGTCAACTTACTGATTTTGGATGAGCCGACAAACCACTTGGACATCCCCGCCAAGGAAATGATGGAAGAAGCAATCCAAAATTATGACGGTACTGTGGTGATTGTTTCTCACGATCGCTACTTTATCTCGCAAGTAGCGAATAAAATTGTCGAACTGCGCGATGGTGATTTTCGCGTTTATTTGGGTGATTATCATTATTATTTGGAGAAAATTGCCCAAGAAAAAGAACAAGCGCGGTTAGAGGCGGCTGAAGCTGAAAAAGCTGCTAAAAAAGCGGCTAAAGCGGCTAAAGCTAGTGCGAAGCAGAAATAAATTGTCGGAAGAAGCAGCATTGTCGCTAATTTTCGATAAAATGAGAAATAAGCACAAATCCACATGGCTTTCAACCGCCAGAGTGGTACTATCGTGGCGAGCATTTAATAAAATAAAGGGTAACTGGTTATGACCAAAGCACCTGTCGCTCCCGTGGTGCTAGTCATTTTAGACGGCTGGGGTCACTGTGAGGAAATAAAGGGAAATGCTATTGCTGCCGCCAACACACCTGTAATGGATAGTTTGTGGGCAGCATATCCGCATACCCTGATTCGCACATCAGGAAAGGCTGTAGGATTGCCAGAAGGTCAAATGGGCAACTCCGAAGTTGGTCACTTGAATATTGGTGCTGGACGAGTCGTACCACAGGAATTAGTCAGAATATCGGATGCGGTAGAAGACGGTTCCTTATTGACAAATCCAGCGCTGGTAAAAATTTGCCAGGAAGTGTCTTCGCGCCAAAGCAAGCTACACCTGATGGGTTTAACTAGCGAAGGTGGGGTTCACTCCCATATCAGTCATCTGTTTGGATTACTGGAACTCGCAAAAGCTAACTCAATTTCTCAGGTGTGTATCCACGCGATCGCTGATGGTCGAGATACATCTCCGAAAGAAGCGTTTAAGGCAATTACCGAACTGCAAAATTATATTGACTCATGCGGAGTTGGGCAAATAGTTACCCTCAGTGGTCGCTATTACGCGATGGATCGAGACAAGCGCTGGGATCGCGTCAAACTGGCTTATGAGGTGATGACGCAAGATGGCGTTTGTGATGGTCGTTCGGCGTTAGAAATCCTCCAAGCTTCCTATACTCAAGGGATCACAGACGAATTCATTCCTCCCGTGCGGATTGCTCCCGGAGCAGTCGCCCCCGGAGACGGAGTCATATTTTTTAACTACCGTCCCGATCGCGCCAGACAATTAACGCAAGCTTTTGTCAAACCAGATTTTACCGGCTTTGAAAGACAACTAATTACCCCGTTGTCTTTTGTCACATTTACCCAGTACGAGCCAGATTTAGCCGTCAAAGTCGCTTTTGAACCGCAGAATCTGACAAATATCTTGGGTGAAGTCATCGCCGATCACAAGCTGCTCCAGTTTCGCTGTGCAGAGACGGAGAAATATGCTCACGTCACTTACTTCTTTAACGGTGGACTAGAAGAGCCTTTGGCTGGAGAAGACCGGGAAATGGTGATGAGTCCAATGGTAGCGACTTATGATAGCGCTCCGGCGATGTCCGCTGACGCCATGACTGGAGTTGCGATCGCGGCTTTAGAAAAACGCATCTATTCTTTGGTAGTCCTCAACTACGCCAATCCCGATATGGTGGGACACACAGGTCAAATAGCAGCGACAATCACCGCGATTGAAACCGTTGACCGATGTGTCGGAACTTTATTGGCGACCATTACGAAAGTTGGCGGTACAGCAATTATTACTGCGGATCACGGTAATGCGGAATATATGCTAGATGAGCAAGGACAACCTTGGACAGCTCATACCACTAACCCCGTACCGCTAATTCTGGTCGAAGGTGAAGGAGCTAAAATCCCCGGATATGGCACAGATGTGGAGTTACGCACTGATGGTAAACTTTCTGACATTGCGCCGACAATTCTACAAATTTTACAGCTACCTCAGCCAGCAGAAATGACAGGTCGCTCTTTGTTAGAGCCATCTGAGTATGATGTTCAATTTACCCGGACGCCTGCGTCAGTCGGTATGTGACAATATAGAGACGCGCATTGCGTCTCTTGTTATTTATAAATCCTGCCATGTTACATCAAGTTATCGAAGGAATCTGGACTTTCTCCGCCCTCTCTTTGGCCATCTTAGTGTTATTGCACAGCCCGAAAGGTGATGGGATCGGTGCTATCGGTGGTCAAGCACAGTTATTTAGCAGTACGAAAAGTGCCGAAAATACACTCAACCGCGTTACCTGGGCGCTAACAGTGATTTTTCTCGGCTTGACTGTGGTTTTGAGTGCTGGCTGGCTACCTAAATAACACATGAGGAGTCAGGGGAATAAGCGAAAATACCCAATTATTCCCATCCCGGCAATAGGATTGACTATTGCTATTTTTGTGATCGTTGTTTTGTTAAGTGGGCAATTTGTTAACGCCCTGACAAAATCTCATCCACTACCACCTACACTCGCTCAATGGCACGATCCCAGCAAGAGTGGTGATTATTTTGAGCAAGTGCAACCGACAAAAGTAGGTTATTTAATTTGGTCGCAGCTGCCTGTTAAGATTTATGTCGAAACACCAGCAATTGGGGCAGGGGCGATAGCGCATCAGCGAAGCGAAGCCCTTGGCGTTAGCGCTTCATCCCGAAGGGATATCGCTTGGGTGAAAACAGTATCCGATGCTGTAATGGAATGGAATATTTATTTACCTTTGGTAATAGTTCCAGAGCTACAAGGTGCAGATATTGCGATCGTGCGATCGGTTCCACCTTTACAAATTTTACCTGGTAGCAAGTTTCCCCGCGCCCGCAGCGCCTTAACTAGTTACGAACTCTACACCCAAAACAACATTTTGTCCCACCGCTGCAAGATTCTCCTCAGTCCTAGTCAAACCGGCGAGTATTTAACTGCAGCCACCCGTCATGAATTCGGTCATGCTTTGGGAATCTGGGGTCATAGTCCGCTACAAACTGACACCATGTATTTTTCCCAAGTGCGCCATCCGCCAGCAATTTCTGCTCGGGATGTCAATACGTTGCAGAAGATTTACGCGCAACCTACTAGTTTGGGCTGGTAACGAACCGCAAAGGACGCAAAGGACACTAAGGGAGAAGAAGGGAGAAGAAGGGAGAAGAAGGGAGAAGAAGGGGGATAAAATTGTGGGTTATATCTTTTGAGATGGTATGGGAACTGCTTTTGCTGATTTGAGGTCTGTACTTCTAGCTTTACTGTTAATGTCAAATTTGAACGTTAAATCAACTTAACAAAACTAGACAAAAAGAGAGTAAGTGTCATGAGCAAAGAAAGAAGTACTGCTAGAGACGGATTGAGGAATCAGCTAGAGTTCTTTGTTTTGACTCACTTCAAGTGGTTGTGGGATTTGGTACAAAGCAACGACTTCCTCAAACGGCGTATCAATAAGTTTCTGCTGAATAATGCGATTTATAAAACTAAAACCCGTCCCTACCCGCTGAGTACCAAGTCAGATTACACATCCTGGGATTCTTTAACGGATCGTAGTTACAGCGGACGCCATTTACCACCCAAGAATCTCACGGTTCTTCCCGCAGTTGACGAACTTTCCCAGTTGTTCACACGCAGTGGCGACACGGTCTTTTCTACTAAATCTACTTTAGTTTTTCCCTATTTTGCTCAATGGTTTACAGATAGCTTTCTGCGAACCGATCGCACTAACGATTTAAAGAATACCTCTAATCATGACATTGATTTAAGTGCTTTATACGGCTTAAATAGCCGCGTTACCAATATCTTGAGGTCCTATCAAGGTGGTAAACTCAAGAGCCAGATGATTAATGGTGAGGAATATCCGCCTTATTATTTCCAAGATGGCGTTGTCAAAGAGGAATTCAAAGACTTAGTCACCCTTTTCCGCGAGAATATTAGCCCAGAGAAGAAAGCAAAGCTGTTTGCGATGGGTAAAGAAACGGGTAACGTCCAAATCGGCTATGTGATGATGAATACCCTTTTCTTACGGGAACATAACCGGATTTGCGAACTTTTGGCGCAGAAGTATCACTGGGATGACGAGCGGATTTTTCAAACTGCGCGAAATGTGATGATTGTTTTGCTGATGAAGATTGTCGTTGAGGAATATATTAAACATATTGTTCCTTACAACTTCAACTTTATTGTCGATCCCTTGTCTTTTACGAATGAGAAGTGGTATCGCCAGAACTGGATGACTGTGGAATTCAATTTATTGTATCGCTGGCACAGTCTAGTGCCGAATAATATTCGTTTGGATGGTCAGCAAGTTTCTATCGGTGAGACGCTGTATAACAGTGATATGATTACCAGTCAAGGGTTAGGACGCTTGTTTGAGGATGCGTCTTTACAAGCAGCAGGACGGATTGGTTTATTTAACACTGCGCCTTTTTTATTGGAAGTCGATCAAAGGAGCATCAACTTAGGTAGAGATGCTCGTTTGGCTACCTATAATGATTACCGCGAAATGTGTCAGTTTCCACGAGTGACTGATTTTGATCAGATTACTAGCGACGAAACAGCTCAAAAGGAACTGCAGCGTTTGTACGGCAATGTCGATAATATTGAATATTATGTCGGACTCTTTGCCGAAGACACGCGACCAAATTCCGCCTTAGCCCCATTAATGGGTAGGCTAGTTGGCGTCGATGCTTTTTCCCAAGCATTAACTAATCCCTTATTAGCGGAAAATATCTTCAACAAAGACACCTTTTCCCCATTAGGTTGGGAAATAATTAATCAAACCACAAGTATCTCCGAAATACTACATCGCAATATTCCCCAGACGGACAAGACTTTTAAGGTGACGATGACGCAGTAAAGGAGTGGGGGAGTGGGGGAGTGGGAGAGGGGGAATTTATGAATGATAAATTTTCAACATTGAACATTGAACATTCAATATTAAATATTCAACATTCAACATTCCTAATCCCCCTCTCCCCCTCTCCCCCTCCCCCCCTTCCTTCTTCACGCTCCTTTACCGAATTGCATATGCTGCTCGGTTTGGACTTGGATATAAAGTTTTTCCAAATGGGTAATATTATTCTTGAGAGTGTAACGCTCTAGTACTCGTTGCCGTGCTTTTTGCCCTAATAAAGTTGTTAGCTCCAAATGGTCTTGGAAGAGTGGTAAGAGAGTGCGTAATTCTGCGGCGACGCGCTTAGTAGAAATAATCACACCGGCTCCATCTTCTAACACCTCTCCATCTGCACCAACATCAGTAGCTAGACAAGCGATTCCACAAGCCATTGCTTCTAATAAAGACAGAGATAATCCTTCAACTAAAGAAGGTAATATAAAAACATCAGCACCTCGAAGAATTTCAATGCGCCGGTTTTCGTCACTGACAAAACCTAGCCAATGGATACCTGATTCTTCGCCGTAAAATGGTTCCAAAGAGGGCTTGACTGGACCATCGCCGACAATCAGTAATTTACTATCTGAGCGCATATTCGCCTGCTTCCAGGCTCGCAGTAGCTGTTCAACGTTCTTTTCTGGTGCTAGCCGCCCTTGGTAGACGAACAAGCGTTCAGCATTAAATTCGGCTTTTATATTGGAAGGACCCGGCGAATACTTTTCCACATCGACGCCGTTAGGGATGACAGCGACATTTTCCGCGTGTACTCCTAGTCTAGCTAGTAAGTCTCGTTGAACTTGTGAAAAAACAATCACGCGATCGTAGTTACATAAAAACGGTGCGTACAGTTGATACGCCAAAAGTTGAGTTCCCGAGACTAATTTCGCTCCTCTACCTGCAAATGGGGTATGAAAAGTGGCAATCAGTGGCAAATTTAGTTTGTCACAGATTTCCGGTAGCATAAAGTCAAGGGGAGATAAAGTCAGAGAAGCATGCACGATGTCCGGCTTGATTCGTCGCAATGATTGAGTTAAAACTCTGGTCGCGTTGAATGTGGGAATCGTGTAAACCTGAGATTTGTAGAGAAAAGGCAGATTAACTTCTGGACAATCTGGCCAGTTGTGAGGATCGGATTCTTCCTGGGCAA
>JBBQRU010000108.1:0-19300 GCA_038214545.1 Cyanophyceae cyanobacterium
ATATACGTGCATGATTGATATTCCCATGAATAAAGTTAATGGGATTATTAATTTCATGTGCTACCCCAGCTACCATTTGCCCCAATCCAGACATTTTTTCAGTTTGAATTAACTGAGCTTGAGCGTGTTGCAATTTGCTCAAAGTTTCTGACAAATTCTGGTTTTTTGCATTGAGTTCTTTTGTTCTCTCAGCTATAATTTGTTCCAAATCGTGCTTATCATCATCCAATTTTTGATTGGCTAGAGTTAAATCTCTGTAAAGAATTGCATTTTTCAGGGAGATCGCAGCTTGAGTGATAAGTAGGTTGAGGACTTGCAAGCGATCGCGTGTAAAAGCTCCCTTCGTCAATTTATTTTCTAGATAAAGAATTCCTATCATCATACACTGACTATATATCGTCGTACACAAAACTGATTTAGGCTGATGTTCTATGATATATGGTTCAGATGCAAAAGCTGTTTGCTCAGCTATATCATTAATGACCAAAGTTTTATTTGTGTGAGCGACATAGTTAATTAAAGATATAGGAATATCCTGACTTTCTTCTACTGGAATCGATTTTAAGCATGTTATTTGTAAATCCTCGCGATCGTTGTTAACGCTAAATGCCTGTGCTTCAATTACAAATTTATTTCCTTTGCACAAAATTAAAGCACCAGTTTGTGCCCCTGCATTTTCAAGGACAACTTGCATGAGTGTTGAAAGTAAGTCTTCCAGATGAATCGACTGGGAAATAGCTTGGGAGCCTTTAATGACTGTTGTTAAATCTAATGATGCCGAAATACTGCTACTAATAGAAATACTATTTTTATTATTATTAGTGGAAAGGCTAGTATTTGTGGTAGAAGTAATGTCATCGCAGGGATTGAGTGTAATATTTTTCCAAAATATAATATGTTCAATTAAATCAGGATAACGTTGTTCTAAATCATCAAGTTTTGCTTTAGCACCCCATCGCTCGTAAGCGTAGTAAGCTTGAGTCATATAACTTTGGGCAATCGTTTTTTTCCCTTGAGTTAGGTAAAACTTAGCTGCGAGTTCTTGAGCTAAAGCTTCTTCATTAATATATGCATTTTCTTGAGCAAGAGTAATGGCGCGATCATATAATTCTGCCGCTTCAGTAATATAACCAAGAACTCGATATTTCTCTGCTTCTACAAGATAATATTTATGTAAATAATTCATTGGTGCATAATCTGCCCACATTTTCATTCTATTTTGATGCTCAGAGACTTGCTCTAAAATATGGTCTTGTTCATCTTGCTTAGCATTTGAATATAGTGCTAGCATTGTCAGAGATTTATAAAAGTAGAAGATTGCTACAACTAGTTGAGCTGGTCCTGCATCTAAATAATCTTCAGCCAGGGCGGCTTTTTCCGCAGCTTGATGATAATCTTGAAATATATAACCAAGGAGCAACTGTTTAGTACATAGGTAAAAAAACAGCATTCGGTTTTTAGTTGGCTGCTTTAGTCTAACCATAGTTTTTTCATTGTCAGCTTCGCCCCTTAAATAGGAGGTATTATTCACTCGTCCTATCAAATTTAGAACTGTTTCCCACGTTATTGAATTGAAGTTAATTATTATCTCTTGATTGAGGTTATTAATGGTTTCATGATATTTAGCAATTTCTTTTTCAAGCTCTATCAATTCTCTCCCTATAAAAAATGAATGCTCAGAGTGCATGTATATAGAAAAAGCAGCTTGCTCTAAATCTCCAGTTTCTAAGCCTATAGAGTAAGCTTCTAGTAAAGGTTTTAAACTCTCTCGCAGATCTTCTCGCCAATGTCTGATGAACGTATTAAACACAAAATGTACGCTACATTGAACCTCTTTGGCATTGAAGCGCTCTAACAGGTTTAAAGCTAGTTTACCGAATCGGTAGCTAGAATCAATATCCCCTATAAGATTCCAGAGGGTAGTTCCATAAGATGCATATGATAAAGCAGATGCAGCACAATTACCATATTCAAGTGACAAACTTACTTGTTGCAGCACAACTAATATAAAAAGCGGCGGATTACACATGTAAGTAATTGGTTGAAGTCGTCCTAGTATATTCATCACCGCTAGCTTTTCAGGATTAATCATGTGAGGTAAATCGATTAAATCCTCAATGGATTTAGAAACTAATGCTGATTGTGTTGTCTCCAATTTCAGTCGAATGTATTCTTGATCCACCTGTTCGGGAAATTTTATCTCAAACAAACTCAAAACTTCTAAACCTGTTTTAATAGCTTCAAAGCCCTGATTTTGTGCTTTAAAAGCTTCGATTCTTACTTGATAAGCTTTTACTTTATCTAAAAGTGTCTTAGATTTTACGAATACTGTCTCTATGAGTGATTCCATGTGCTCAAAATCACCAATTAGATATGCTACCTCTGCGGCTATTTCATAAAGTGCTAAAGTTGGTTCGTAATCGCTTTCCCAAGTATTTGTTTTCAGCAGTTCTATTCCTGTTTTTAAATACTGGAAAGCATCTGTATAAGCAGTAGAAGTCTTGGCTTTACGTCCAGCAACCAAGTTTAGCTGTGCTAGTTCATGACGATTATTTTGTTCATCGATTAACTCCACTGCCAAATTCAACTGATTGACAAGCTCAAAAATATTTTCTTCTCGTTCTGCTGGAACTATTTTATTTAATAGCAGTTGACCAATTTTCAGGTGTATGGATTTTTTCTCCCATTCGTCAATCAGAGCGTAAGCGGCTTGCTGTACGCGATCATGCAAAAACCTGTAGGAAGCTAGTGATTGAACATATTCTTCCTCTTCTACTGAAATACCATCATTTGCAAATAAATTATAAGCTTCAGTCTCTAGTATAATCAACCCTGTTTGCAAAGCAGATTCAAGGCAAATTGTTGTTTCTGAAAAAGATTTTTCATACACGACCGCTAGAGTTTTTACATCAAATTTATTTCCAATACAAGCCGCTATTTTCAAATATTCTTGAGTTATTGACGGCAGCTTTTGTAATTGATTTGACATAAACTCAACGACATTGTCTGTCATAGGCAGTACACCTATCTCGGCAACATCCCACCGCCAGCAACCTAAATCGTAATCAAAGCTAATAAACCCATCTTCATGCAAACTTCTGAGAAATTGATTGCCAAAAAATGAATTTCCTTGGGTTTTGGCAAATACTATTTGAGCCAGAGAATTAGCATCTTCTGTTGTGCAATGAAGTGTGTCAACAACTAAAGAATTCAAATCAACGAGACTTAAAGGTGCGAGCGTAATATTGTTTACTATTGTGTGATTTTTTTGAATTTCGTTAGCTGTCAGTATTAATGGATGTGCTGGGTTGACTTCATTGTCCCGATAAGCACCAATCAGCAACAAATACTGAGTTTCACTATTGCTCATCAACGATTGAATTAAGCTTAACGTTGCTGAGTTCGCCCATTGCAGGTCGTCTAGAAACATTACTAGGGGATGAGAGGCGCTCGGAAATACTCGGATAAACCTCTGGAACACCAAGTTAAATCTATTTTGGGATGCACTTGCTTCCAGTTCATAAACAGCAGGTTGTTTCCCAATTAATAATTCAACTTCGGGAATCACATCAATAATTACCTGACCGTTGTCCCCTACGGCGGCTTGAATTTTTGCTTTCCACTCCTCTACTTCCTGTGTACTTTCCATCAGCAATTGATCTATCAACTTCCCAAACGCCCCGGCGATCGCCGATAATGGAGCACTACGCTGAAACTGGTCAAATTTACCTTCGATAAAATAACCCCGCTGTCGTACAATCGGTTTATGAACTTCATTAACAACAGCAGTCTTACCCACACCAGAAGACCCTGCAACTAGCATCACTTCCCTTGAGCCTTGACTCACTCGGTCAACAGCAGCCAGTAAGGATTCTACTTCTTGAGTGCGACCATATAATTTCTCTGGAACTATCAAGTGGTCACAAATATCCCGTAAACCTAACTCAAAAGGGACGGTACTCCATGATGTTTGCCATTGATGTAAACAAATTTCCAAATCATACTTTAAACCTAAAGCACTCTGATAGCGGTCTTCAGCATTTTTTGCCATTAATCTACTAATAATTTTAGACACAATTGCCGGAACACTGGGGTTAATATCACTTGCGGCAACTGGTTGCTTGGCAATATGACAGTGGACTAACTCCATTGGGTCAGTAGCACTAAAGGGTAACTCTCCGGTCAAGAGTTCGTAGAATGTCACACCTAAGGAATAGAAATCAGTGCGATAATCAATTCCTCGGTTCATCCGCCCAGTTTGTTCTGGGGACATGTATGGCAAGGTTCCTTCCAGTACATCTGGATTCGTGAGAGATTGGATTTCTCTTGGTAGTAAAGAGGCGATGCTAAAATCAATTATTTTGACTTCGCCACTAATGGGTTCAATCAGGATGTTCGCTGGTTTAATGTCTTTGTGAATCACCCGATGGCGGTAAAGTATATCTAGAGCAGAGGCGATTTGAATAGCAATATTGAGAAATTCTTCCATTCGTTCGGTATTCTTGTATCCACCTCCCCACTCCTTGAGTGAAATCCCCCCATAATCTTCCATAACCAGAGCATAACCGTTGCAATAATTTTCTAGACTATAGGTTCTAATAATTCCGGGAAGGTTATCGAGTTTTTTGGCAATGTTGTACTGATTACGAAATTGTGCGAGTTCTCTTAAGGTAGGATATTCACTCCGCAACAGTTTAAGCACGACAGGCATTTGATCTGATTCGCGCAAGCCTTTATATACAATAGTTCTAGTACTTTCATAGATTGTATCCAAGATGTAATAACCCAAAATTTTGATTTGGAATTCAGCCATATTAGATTTCCTTGGTTTTATAGTGATCGACGTCAAAGTAGACATAAGATTAGGGTTACTCAGACAGAAGAGCCTGGATACAGTAAGCCCGGTCTGAGGTGTACATAATTTTCATCTTTCAGTATTGTTCCCATTCCCTGGCTACACCTAACAGATCGCTCGCAAATAGATAAGTGAGATCAAACCGAACGATGGAACGTCTCCGTAAAATCTCTGGCATCGATCCGTAGTTGCGTTGTTTTCGCCTATTTCAGTCTGCCACTACTGTCATTGAACGGGCGGTGACACGAGTACTGATGCGATTTGTGTCAAGGGCAAGCTGATGGTGGTTGGTAGTAAATACTGCGATCGCCAATATTTAACTTCCGAATATTCACAAAATCTTAGGTAATTTTTGGATATAAAAACTTTATACTTGGTAAAAAACTAAACGTAAATTTAGGTTGCTCACAGTATTTTTAATTATGACTCCGACTTTATTTGGGCGCTGGCAAACTCGCTTGTTACTCCTGGCGACAGTCGGCGTTTTAGTCTCAGTACCTTTTAGCATTGGTTTAATCGGCTCTAATCCTGGCACCGTTTATTTCTGGATTTTGGCTTATGTCGCCATTTTTGGTATTGCCTGGGATGTGCTGTATGATTACTTGCAAAAGTTCCGCTGGGATAGAGACTGGCCGGCGGCTTTTCAACTACTAGCGGGGATTTGGGAGTTATTTTTTGTCTTTTGTGGTGTAAAAGCTTTCAGTTTACCCATACCTATTCCCAAGGAATCACTTCCACCCTGGTTGTTTTTGCTCCATTACAGCATTGTCTGGTTGGCAGTCTTTATTGCCTCGCAAAGTTTAATGCGGATTTTATTTGTCCGTTGGCGCTTTCGAGGTGGTCAATGGCTTTGATACCGTGGTTAGTAAGGAAATTTACGTAAGTGACAAACTTTGATTTAATTCTCAAGCTATTGCTGCAATTAACAGTCATTTTAGGCGCTTGTCGCTTAGTCACGGTGATTGGGCGACGCTATTTGTCGCAAACTGAAGTGGTCTGCGAGATGATCGCCGGGGTGATGTTAGGTCCATCGTTATTTGGTTTAATCGCGCCAGCGGCTCAGCAATGGCTATTTCCCAAAGCCCCAATCTTACTAGCTACGGGTGCAAAGATTCCTCATCCTTCGATGTCGATTTTGTTTGCACTGAGTCAGATTGGGTTAATAATTTACATGTTTTTGGTAGGGTTGGAGTTTGATGGTGAAGCGATTAAGGATCGCATCAAAAGCGCTGGTTTGATTTCAGGGGCGGGAATACTTGCTCCTTTTTGTTTAGGAGCGATCGCGGCTTTATTTTTGTACAATCAAGGCGATCTCTTTAAACCCGGAATCACTGCACCAGCCGCAGCGCTGTATCTCGGGGCTTCAATGTCAATTACAGCCTTTCCGATGTTAGCGGGGATGTTGTGCGATCGCGGGATTGCTCAAAATCGTTTTGGAACTTTAGCACTAGCCGCCGGCTCAATGGATGATGCCGCAGCTTGGTGTTTACTGGCAATTGTACTTGCTAGTATCAAAACAAACATCAATATTGCTATTTTTGCGATTGGTGGCGGATTAGGTTATGTATTGTTAATGATCTTTGTCGGTCGCAGAGCGTTAACGATTTTCACTCGTCTGACCAGACCTAAAGGTGTGACGCCACAAATCCTGGTTTTAGCTTTAATCTTGTTGTTGTTATGTTCCTGGTTTACTGATGCGATCGGTATTTATGCTGTTTTTGGTGCGTTTATCTTAGGTACAGTAATGCCACGGGGTGAATTTGCTAAACAGATTCACCTACGCACTGAGTTTTTGACTACTGCTTTTTTGTTACCGATATTTTTTGTCTTCTCAGGACTAAATACCCAACTCGGACTCGTCAACACACCAGCTTTGTGGGCAATTACAGCTTTAATTACAGCGATCGCAATTATTGGTAAAGGTGTAGCCTGTTTATTAGCCGCCAAATGGGCGGGTGAGAGTTGGCGTGATGCGGCGACTATTGGGGTATTAACGAATGCACGAGGATTAATGGAGTTAATTATTTTGAACATCGGTTTAGAGCAAGGTGTGATTTCCCCAACTTTGTTTACCATCATGGTAATCATGGCTGTAGTCACAACACTGATCGCCTCACCCTTAGTAAACCTCCTGTTACAAGGAAAAGATTATTCGGGAAATTACTCTGTTGACAATAATTAACACGATAATACTCACAAATTATTCCTCATGGTCAATATAGACGTTGACAGCCGGAAGTGATTTAAAGAATCATCAATGTTGTCACGCTTAAAAATAGTAGTAAGTCATCTGAGGAGCATATGCAAATAGTCATTCTCGTTCTGTTTGAAGTGCTAGTCGTCATCGGCGTGTCACGCCTAGTGGGTTTAGGATTTCGGTGGATTAAGCAACCACTCGTTATTGGTGAGATTGTCGCCGGGATTATGCTCGGTCCATCTCTACTTGGTTTAGTTACTCCAGATATATCAGCGACCCTGTTTCCCCCAGAAACACTGCCGATTCTAAATGTCTTGTCTCAGGTCGGTTTGATATTTTTCATGTTTTTGATTGGTTTAGAACTCAATCCGAAATATCTGAAAGGTCAATTAGAAGTAGCTATTTTAACTTCTCACGTAAGTATACTGGTGCCTTTCTCCCTGGGAACTTTGCTAGCAGTGAGTTTATATCCAGTGGTGTCTACTGCTGGTGTATCTTTTACTGCCTTTGCTCTATTTTTAGGGGCAGCAATGTCAATCACGGCTTTTCCGGTACTAGCGAGAATTATTACCGAGAATAACTTGCAAGGAACGCGCTTAGGGACATTGGCGCTAACTTGTGCGGCTGTAGATGACGCTACGGCTTGGTGCTTATTGGCAGTTGCGATCGCTGTCGCCAAGAGTGGTAATGTTGCAGGTGCATTTCCGACAATTATTGAAGCTTTGCTCTACATTACTTTTATGCTGACGGTCGGGCGCTGGTTCCTGCAACGTCTCGCAACTTACTATCGTCGCACCGGACGCCTCAGCCAGTTAATGATGGCGGGGATTTACATGGGAGTAGTCGCAAGTGCGCTGATTACCGAACTTATTGGTATCCACCTGATTTTCGGGGCGTTTTTGTTAGGCGCAGCAATGCCGAAAAATGCAGGTTTAGTTAAAGATTTGGCAGAAAAAACCGAGGATTTTGTCCTCATATTTCTCTTACCTGTATTTTTCGCCTTCAGTGGCTTGCGGACGCAAATTGGCTTGGTTAATCGCCCAGAACTGTGGCTGATGTGTCTGGCTGTATTAGGGGTGGCAATTACTGGTAAATATTTTGGGACTTATGTTGCGGCGCGAGTAGGTGGCATTGATAACCGGGAAGCTTCGGCACTCGGTTGGTTAATGAATACTCGCGGTTTGACAGAATTAATTGTCCTCAATATTGGTTTGGAGTTGAAGGTAATCTCACCTTTACTTTTTACCATGTTGGTAATTATGGCATTGGTGACGACATTTATGACCTCACCGCTGTTGGAGTGGACATATCCCAAACACCTGATCAAGTTAGATGTGGTGACACCAGTTGAGGACGACGAAATCGCCCTAGATGCAGCACCTACATACCGAATTTTAGTTCCGGTAGCTAATCCGAGTACACAAAAAGGTTTACTACAGTTGGCGGTAGCGATCGCTCTCAATCACAAATATCCAGCGATAGTTCATCCTCTGAGTTTGATTGAGCTAGAAGAAGACTATGTGTTTGGTAATACTCCCATTGAAGCAGATCGATTAATCAAAGAGCGTCGCCATCAATTAGAGGAATTGATTCAAAGTCTGGAACCACCAGAAGCACGTTCTTACGTCCGTCCGATTATTCGCGTATCGCCAAATGTTGCCCGCGAGACAGCCGACATCTCGAAGATGAACCACGCAGATTTAATCCTCGTCGGTTGGCATCGTCCAGCTTTTAGCACTAACCGCTTAGGCGGACGAGTCGGTCAAATTTTGAGTACCGCCCCAGTAGATGTTGCTGTTTTTATCGACCGAGGGGCGTTGCGCTTAGAAACTTTGTTGGTGGCTTATTCGGCAAATATTCACGATGATTTAGCAATTGAAATGGCTTTGAGACTGTTGGTAAATCATAGTAATTGCCGGTTACGCATTTTGCACGTAGTCAAAGAACCTCAGAGCAAGCAAGAATTGAGTTACGAGTTTAGTTCTGTGATGGAACAATTACCACAACAGGTACGCGATCGCATTCAAATTGAGGTAGTTGAAGCAGCAGAGCCAATCCAATATGTGATTGCCGCATCTGAACATGTAGACCTGACAATTGCTGGAACTAGCCGTGCTTGGGGAATTGAGCGCCAAACTTTAGGAAGATATACAGATGAACTTGCCATCCAATGCCGTTCTTCTTTACTAATTACTCGTCGTTATAGTCAAGTCACATCTCACCTAGCATCAATTTTCAACGAGAGCAAAATTGCGGAATCAGAGGTCATATGAGTTCAAAATCTCACTTTAAATCTTTAGTATTTTATGGCATCTCAATTGTTTTTGTGCTGCTGTTATTTAAAGTCGTAACTGCTTACGGAGAAACAAATCTTCACGCTCCTCCGGCGTTAGTTAATCAATATAGCTTGACTCTTGACGAAAAGCTCAACTGCGAAAAACCAAACCCTTTAATGTTAAATATCCAGCAATCGGGTATTTACCTAAATGGCTTCTTATCAACAGTAACCACCGAGCCAAACATCCACTTCATACCTAATTTATCAGGCATGATCGTCAATCGACAGTTAAATTTAGCGGGTAAAGTTCCCAAAAATGTGTTTTGTCCCTCATTTTCCGCTAATTCTCTTGACTCAGTCGCCATTCAAACCCAATTAGAAGGAACTGGGACTTTACAAGGTGAAATCACTATTGGTGGTATTCCCACACCACTCAAATTTACCGCTGTCGCCCAAAAGCCAAGTGTTACGGATAAGGCGAAAAGCCATTGAGTCCGGGTTTTTGAGTGCTAAACTTGTGACCGAGTGTGTGAGTTGGGTGCAGGAAATGCGATGAGGGCAGATGAATTATTGGCAAGATATGCAGATGGAGAAAGAGATTTTCGCGAAATAGACATCCGTGGTCAAGACCTAAGTGGCTCACTTTTAGAGTCTGCTAATTTGCGGTTAGCTAATTTGAGCCAAACTAATCTGTGCGGAGCAAATCTTCAAGGTACAAACTTGAGGGAAAGCAACTTAATGATCGCTTCGATGCAAGGTGCTGATTTACGGGAGGCGAACTTAATTGGCGTCTGTTTGCGAGGAGCCGACTTGCGCGATGCGAATCTGAGTGGAGTGTCGTTGCGAGGCGCAGATTTGAGTGATGCGAATCTGAGTGGAGTCAAGCTGGTAGAAGCTAACTTGAACGAAGCGAATCTGAGTCGAGCTAATTTGACAGAAGCGAATTTAAGTGAAGCAAATTTAAGTCGAGCTAACTTTAACGCCGCAAACTTAAGTGAAGCTTTCTTGACAGGAGCCAACCTCACAGTTGCTATTTTTAGTCAAGCAATACTAACTAAAGCTAACTTGTCAAATGCGACCATTTGTACTACTAATATGATTGGCGCTAATTTGCATTCAGCAAACCTGACCCGCGCCAAAGTAATTGGCAGTAATTTAATGAATACTAATCTATCTCAAGCGAACCTTCGTGGTGCTAACTTGAGTTGGTCAACCTTGAGGTCTGCTAATTTGCAGGGGGCAAATCTATATCAAGTAAATTTGAGTTGGGCTAATCTTTGTCGTGCAGTACTCGTAGAGGCAGTATTAATTAATGCTAAACTGTATTCTACTAATCTAAGTGAAACTGATTTACGTGCTTGCATTATGCCTGATGGTTCAATATACAAGGAATAGCTGATGAAGAGGATAGGAATTTTTTGGTGGAAGACGATCTTCACGTTTGCACTACCTGCGATCGCTGTTTCCTGTCTTGAAGCTAGCATTCCGGTACAAGCCGCAGTGCTAGAAGAGTGGAGCTTCGATCCCCAAACGTTACAGTTACAAATTCTGCTCAATGAAACTACACAACCTCGCTATTTTGTGCTTTCCCAACCGACGCGGATCGTTGTCGATTTACCCGGTACTTGGATAGGTCGGATTCCAACTCAGCAGAATTACTCAGGCGCAGTGCAAAAAATCCGTGTTTCCCAGTTTCAAAAAGGTGTGACGCGAATTGTCATGGATTTACAACCAGGGACAATCTTAGACCAAAGGCGGCTAGGATTCCAAAGAGTTGCTTCTCGTCGCGGAGTGCGTTGGCTACTGAGTACTTCGGCAACAAGTAGTTACCCCACAATGAGCGGATCTCCTCCGTATACCAACCCCGACATTCCTAACGTTGACCCATCATCAAGTCAACTTCCGCCAGCAATTTTTCCTCTTAACCCAAATCAAGTTGTCAGCGTTCCGCCTCTAGATACATCTTCCCTCAGCAGCGCTTCTCCTCGCGTTCCGCTACATACAACATCTTCCCGCAGCAACACTTCTCCTCGCCCCCCAAAAACAGGAATGCTAGAGTTTGGTCAACCAATACCAGGCGATCGCCCTACATTAAGTCCGCAATCATCTAATATAGTTCTACCCATTGGAGCAAAAGTGAATTTGCGTTATCAAGGTAATTCACTGTACCTTCAGCCCGGTTCAACGCAGCCCAGCGCTCTCTTGCTAGTCGAAGATTTACGCGATCGCGCCGGCAACATTATCGCCCCTTCTGGCACCCCAGTTTTTGGACGCTTTCAAACTAGTCGTGATGGCAGTCGCTTCATCAGCGAAGCAATCTCCTTAAGTGGTAACTACGTTCCTTTAGTTGCCCACTCTAACCTTCTCAACCGTAACCCAACATTGCAGCCAGGTCAAACTCTGCAGATCCGTCTGATTGAGGATTTGGCAAGAAGGTGAGGGGGGAGTGGGGGAGTGGGGAAGTGGGGGAAGGAATGTTGAAAATTTCGGTATGAGTAATTGACAATTTATAATTCAAAAGTCACAATTTGTAATTTCCCTTTGTCCCCCACTCCCCCCTTGTCCCACTCCCCCCCTGTCCCACTCCCCCCCGCTTTTAAAATCTCTCCGTCTCCTGTGGTGCAGAAACAGCACCTGGGTCAGTGATAAAGAAGTTTTTCGCCGCTTCATTTTGGTAGATGCAGCTGATATCAGGTTTGCTACCTAATTCGCCGGTAAAGCCAAAGGTATTGAGTCGGTTTTTACATTCCCGCACTTGATCGGATGAAACCAATTTGCGTTGTTCTAGAAGCGCCCAGTTACTATCACGTAGTACGCAGCCAGGGCGCATACTGGGTTGGGCGACGTAGACGTTAAACGGGTTGAGAGTCACAAACAGTCTTGTGTCCATCACCATCGCACTAGCACCGTACTGAATACAGATTTCCGGGTTTGGTGCTCTGGTGTCAATAAATTCACGGGAAGCCACATTGGAGGGGCTGAGGGTTGCTGTTGAACTAAAAGCAATGCCAATCCCTATGCCTAAAATTAACACCCCTGCCAAAATTGCCATTGAGGTGTAGTTAAATATAGATGGTTTGGAGGTAGCGGGTTTAGTACCCGCATTTTTACTAGGAGATTTATTTCTCATCTTTTTTTAATTAAGTTCACCAGAATCTAGTGGAAAGTGATGATCGCCGTCCCTCTCTATGCTATATCCTGAGGAGGAGGTGTAAGAGCGCGAAGTGAGAATTTGCACCAACTTAACGAAGGTTCGCGGTGGTGGTGCAGTGACAGTGATCCATTCTAAAGATAAAGGATGCTGTAATGTTAATTTCCACGCGTGGAGTGCCTGTCCTGGTAAGTTAACGCCGACAGAGTGCCGGGAACTGTAAAGAGGATCGCCGATAATCGGATGACCCATATAGGCGCTATGGACGCGAATTTGATGCGTGCGTCCGGTTTCTAACTGGAAATGCATTAATGTATAGTTTCCTAAGCGTTCTTTCACTTGCCAATGAGTGACTGCTGCTCTTCCGCCTGCTTCAGTCGGCACAATTCCCATTTTCTTACGGTCTACGGGATGACGCCCAATCGGCTGATCGATTTTGCCATAATCGCTTTTGGGCGCACCGAAAATTACACCTAGATATTCTCGGCGGGCTGTTTTGGCTTGGAGTTGTGCTTGGAGGTTTTGATAGGCTTGCTCTGTTTTGGCAATGGCGATCGCTCCTGTTGTATCCTTGTCAAGACGATGCACAATTCCCGGACGCTGGATGCCATTAATTCCCGGTAAACTCGGACAGTGGGCTAAAAGGGCATTCACCAGTGTGCCATCAGGATGACCAGGTGCAGGATGAACGACTATACCCGCAGGTTTGTTGAGAATTAGGAAAGAATCATCCTCAAAAAGGATGTCTAAAGGTATGTCTTCTGCTAAAAGTTTTAAAGGCTCGGCTATAGGAATTTCTAAGGATAAGCGATCGCCGACTTTGACACTGATTTTTTTGGATGTGCAAACTTCGCCATTTAAAAGCACATGCCCTTGTTCGATCAGCTGTTGGATGCGCGATCGGGATAACTCGGATAAATTCTGGGAAAGATAAAGATCTAAGCGTTCCCCATTTTCTTCAACTTGTAAATTAATTTCAGTCACAATTGTTCTAAATCGTTGTTCCCATATTCTTGCAGTTAAGCACAGATATCTGACAACTTGGCGTCAGGACACGAGATAATTGCAGCGCCTTGACCGTTGCAGTAACTCTGATTCAGTAGCATTATTCATTTTAACGAATAGTATTTTATGTGTTGACATTCAGCGCTATCGATTTGAGGCTAAAATGAGCAGTATCAACCGATTGAGTCGTCAGCATGACTACGCAGCGAGTAACAATTGAACTCCCAGAACCTGTGTTTCGACAGTTGGTGCGGATTGCAGAAGCAACTCATCAGCCAATTGAGATACTCGTTGCTCAAAGTGTAATCAGTAATTTGCCTCCTTCTGCGGACAATGTCTCACCAGAGATGCAACCGGAATTCCTCAGAATGCAAACTTTGAACACTGAGGAATTGTTTTTGATTACTCAAGCTCAACTTGAGCCAAATAAACACCAACGTCAAGTTGAACTATTGGCAAAAAATGAAGCTAGCCTGCTGACCAAATCGGATATGCAGGAACTATCAGATCTCAGACTTGCCTCAGACCGGCTTATGCTTCGTAAAGCTTATGCATTATCGCTTCTACGGTGGCGTGGACAGAAGATTCCAACCTTAAAAGAGTTGCCGATTCCGCTGTGACTATCCCCAATAATCTGCGGCGACAAGTTATTGAGGAAGCACTCCTACCGTTGCGAATACTGCAAAACTTCCTCGCGCCTGACAGGAACACCCTTGGTCATGGAACACAATACAGAAAATACAGAAATTTATCACTAAGTGGAGAAACATTAAATAATTCTTATTAAAAATATGGTTTATCCAAGATAGAGAATGAAAAAATATTTTATAAATTAATGTAAGGATTGGATAATTAAAATTCATGAAAATCAAATCTATCTCATTTAAAAATTATAAAGCATTTTCCGAACAGCAGACAATGCAATTAAAGCCAATTACTGTTTTGATTGGTAAAAATAGTTCTGGCAAAAGTTCTATTGCCAAACTATTTACCTTACTGGAAAACTCTCTTATGGGCGATATTGATGAACCGTTGTTATTAAAAAATAATGGAGTAGAACTAGGTGTAGAGTTTGATAATTTATTTTTTGAGAATAACCCAGCCGGAATTCCTCTAATATTCAAGATTGTATATGAGAATAATATAGAAATAGAAATTGGGTTGCTAAAAAAAGTTGATGGCTATGGATTAGACGTTTTCCAATGGAAATATAAAGATGATACACAAAAATTCGCTCTAGAATTGACCGATGATGGATATCTAGACACGATTAGTAAAAAAACATACAATTGCGAATTTAAAGGATTTATTCCTACTAAATTCATCGAAAAAAATACCGTTGAAAATCTTTATGAAAAATTTAAAATAGAAAAAATTGATGTTGATTATATCGGACCGTTTAGGATTTTGCCTGAGAGATATTTTTACTTGACGGGACAGACACAGTTTAGAGACACAGGTGTTACAGGTGAAAATGCCTACGCAATGCTGGGAATAAGTAAATTACAGAAAGACGATAAGTTATTTAGAAGTGTAGGAAAGTGGTACAAAGAACATTTTGATGGTTGGGAATTGAAGGTAGATGATAGAGAAAAAGCACCTCTTATTCAAATTTTACTTTCTAAGAATGAAACCGATGTCAATCTTGTAGATGTTGGACAAGGAATGAATCAAGCCTTGCCTTTAATCGTTAGAGCTAATGTTACAGATAGACCTGATTCTATGATTATTTTAGAGCAGCCAGAACTGCATTTGCATCCTGCCGCACATGGTGACTTGGCGGAGTTATTTGCGAAATCAGCGAAGGAAAATCATCAGACTTTTATCATAGAAACTCATTCTGAAAATATCCTTTTACGCCTTCGGAAACTAATTGTTGAGAATGATTTTGGCTTGACAAAAGATGATGTAGTAATTTACTGGTTAGAAGAAGCTGAACTCAAAGGGCAAGAATTAAAGGAAATTTCAATTGATGAAGATGGAGTTCTAAGCGATTGGCCACATGGTATTTTTGATGAAGGTTTGAAAGAAATATTAGAAATGCAAAAGGCACTTAATAAAAAAGAGCAGAAATAAATGATAATTTCTTTCAATCCCATAGTTTTTCAAAGCCAGCAAGATGTGATACAAGCTGCTTTAGCTAAGATCCTTATAGTCTTGATGAACACTGAAATTCATCTTATAGATATCAAAAGTATTGATGCAATTTTTTACAACGAAGCACGCAACTATATTTTTGATTCAAATGCAATTGCTAGCAAATACCTATCTTCTAAAGATAGAATATTTCTGAAGGAGTTTCTAAATAAAAAAAGCCTTGTATTTATCACTAGTTTGTACAAACAGCACCTGAGACATATTGTTATTGGTAATGATGAAAATCAGAAAGAAATACATCCCGAAAATGCCTACAAAATCATTACAGAACGCTCAAAAGTTATTGTAGAGAATGGAATTAATGATTGGAAATTTATTAAAGGTCTTTGCCAAAAATATAGTAGCGGTAGAACAAAGAGAAGGTCTATTTATCAATTATTAGACCAAGCCATAAAAGATGAAATTATAGAATCTGATAATTGCGGTGGAATCGAAGAGATGACAAAAGTAACGCAACGCTGGATAGATAATGATCGTTACAAAAATATTTTTCAGTATAAGTTGATAGCTATTTTTGATAGTGATAAAAAAGACTCAAATACAGAAACACATCATAAAAGTAAAATTGAATACTTTAAACGTAAAAAAATTAACATCATTCAACCTAATGATTATGAACACGAACCTACTGATTTAATTACATGGCATATTTTATACAAAAGGAAGATAGAAAATTATATACCTTTAGATGTATTGTTTGCTAATATTACACTAATTACCCCAGTCCAGAAAACTGAGTTAAGAAATAAAACCAGTGAAGAGTTGGATTTTATAGAATACGGTAAAGAAAATATAGGCATAGGTGAATCGAAAATCAAAGCTCAATTTCCTCAAATGTTTCTTACTGTTTTTTCGTATCGTGACCTTGAGGAAAGATGTGAACATCATCAAATTTTCCTCGCAGAAGCAAACGAATTAGTTTCGGAAATCGAACAAATTTTACTTAAAATTGTCAAAATAATATGAACGATGAAATAAATGTCAAGCCCGATACCATATTTCTTGAAGACTTATTGAAAGATATAGCTAATGGGGTATATAAAATACCTGTATTTCAAAGAGAATTTGTTTGGACAGATAAGCAAATGCTGGAATTATTTGATAGTATTTTAAAAGGTTATCCAATAGGTAGTTTATTGTTTTGGAATACCAAAGGCTATAAAACCAAAGATGACATAGGTCCATACACTATAAAAAAAGAAAATAGCGATGCTACTAGATATGTTTTGGATGGATTCCAACGGATATCTACGCTGTTTGGAGTATTGATGAATCCTAAAGAATACACAGAAATAAATAATAATAATGAACCTAAGAATTTTTTAATTTACTTTGATGTTAGAGAAAATAACTTTAGTTATCTCAAGAATAAAAAAGATAAGGATGTATTTTCAATTCCTCTTTATAAGATATATGATAATCGTGAGTTGTTTAATATTCTTCGTGAATTAGGTAAAGAAGATATTACAGAAATTAAGAAAGCTGAATATATTGATAATGCTAGAAATTTGCATTATGTTTTACATAAATATAGATTACCTTATGTAGAAATAAAGGGAGGAGATATAAAAAGTGCTGTTCAAATTTTTTCAAGAATAAATTCAACAGGAACAGAAATATCTGAAGATTTTATGCTTGCAGCACTTAGCTATAATGAAGAAACAGGATTTTTACTTAGTGAGTCAATTACTGAATTCCTTAACAGTCTAAATATCTACAATTTTGAAAACTTGAAAAGAGATACAATTTTAGACTGTATTTCTAGTGCAAATGGAAAAATCTATTTTGATATCAAAATGGAAGATCTAATCAAAAATCCAGATTTAAATTTGTTTACAAATAATGTATATATACACATAAAAAAATCTGTAGATTTTTTATATAAAAAAATGTTTATAATAGACATTCGTTTACTACCATATCCATCTCAATTAATTTTTATATCTGAATATTTTAGATTAAATCCAGAGCCGACATCTGAAGAATATAAAGCTTTGGAAAATTGGTTTTGGTTTACAACTTATTCAAATTATTTTTCGATGTATTCTTTAAGTCAACAAAGAAGTTCTTATGAAGTATTCTGTAATTTTGCAAGAGGACAAAATTCTGATGGAATCTATAAAGTGAATAGTGATATGACTTTTATTACAGCCAAGTATCCAAATCAATTAAATTTTAAAGGTGTAAGACCAAAAGCGTTGCAATTATTCTACTTAAAATCAATTATTGAAAGTAATGAAATTCAAGATCGAGAAGGAATAAAAGAAATTTTCATTTCTTCAAAAAAAGATAGAACTCCCGCTAATATTATTCTTAGATTATCATCTGAATTTGATGAACATAAAGATAGAAAACAGGTCAATACTTTTATTGAAACTTCTCCTATTGAAGTTTTGAAACAGCATTTCATTACAGAAGAAATGGTTGCTTTATATAAAGAAGATAAAATCGATGAATTCATCTCTAAAAGAGAGGATTATTTGAAATTAAAAGAATCGGATTTTGTGAAAACAATGGGAATTAGATTTGTAAATCAAACTTCCTAAAAACCGATGTCAAACTCAGACACAACAATCGTTCATCCTGTATACTATCGAATCATCGAGCGTCGCGGTAATGGTTGGGCTTTTTCATACGGTAAACCATTTTTAAATTTATTTAACGCACCCAGCTTATCTCAAGTAGATTTATTTCATGCTTTTGGCACCTCCATGAAAAAGGTTGCCATTGAACTTTTCCGGATTAACGGTGGCAAGCAAGGTTACTACATAGCCAACATCCGCGATAAAAAATATTACTACTGTGGTACTGAGTGGGAAGATGTCAAAGTTAAGCTGACTTCACTGGGGATAGGAAGACCCGATCCGATGGAAAGTTGATGGGATAGGGGTCGCAAGCAAAATCCCAAACTTTTATCCTGGAATTGCAGAAGATTTAACTCCTGTATTGAAGAGTCTAACTTTTAGAACCTGTGTTTCAATTGGTGTGGATTGCAGAAGCAACTCACCAGGAAGCAGGCTACTGTTGCGAGTATCAATGAGTTGGCGGACGACAGCCACTTAAAACAGCGTGCATGTTGACCACATTACCAATGACAGCGATCGCTGGTGCTGTAAATCCGGTCTGGGCTACTTGCTCAACTACAGTTCCTAACTTAGCAATTAATTCTTCTTGTTCCGGTCGCGTACCCCAACGTACCAAAGCGATGGGTGTTTCCACACTCAATCCAGCTAAAGTTAACTGCTCGACAATATATGACAAATTGTGAATTCCCATGTAAATCACTATTGTCTCCGAACCTTGAGCGATCGCACTCCAATTCACTTGTGGTCGATATTTACCGGCTGATTCATGACCTGTAACAAAAGTTACCGAGGAACTATGCAACCTATGAGTAACAGGAATGCCTGCATAAGCTGGCGCGGCAATTCCCGATGTAATTCCTGGCACCACCTCTACTGGTATACCGGCGTGCTGCAAATCTGCCATTTCCTCGCCACCGCGACCAAACATAAAAGGATCGCCACCTTTCAGACGCACGACTACAGCATGATGATGTGCTTGCTCAATCATTAACTCCGTCGTTTCTGTTTGTAACCGCGAATGTCTTCCCATCCGCTTACCAGCATCGATTTGCACAGCCTGCGGATTGATCAT
>JBBQRU010000109.1:0-18721 GCA_038214545.1 Cyanophyceae cyanobacterium
ATTTTTATTACCCCTATTAACGACCTTCAAAAACAGATTCTTTCATTGATGAAAATGCCTGAATCACTTTATATGCTCGAAGTTAACCTGTGTAAGACATAATTACTTCTCATGAGGACAAAATGAGCGAACGGACAGCACCTTCCCCAAGGCTAATTTTATCACCCACATTCAGACTATAGCGACCTTTCGGCTCCAACTTAGTACCATTGAGACGCGTGCCGTTAGAACTACCAACATCTTCAAGAAAATAGTTACCTCCTTGCACTCGAATCTCTAAATGCTTGCGAGAAACGACATCGGCGTCAGGTAATTGCGAGATATCAATATCTGGTAAATCAGCATCACTCGGCTTGCCAATCCGAATTACTGCCAATGGTGGTAGCAGAAAAGAATTACCTGTCTGAACGTGAAAGATTTCCACAAGTCCAGTTGTTTGTGATGTACCTGTTTGCATTTGCCTGGTATGATAAGAGCCTAATCCTAGGTTCTCCTCTACAAGCAGATTAGGCTTCAGTAATGATCCTGAACTGAATAAAAAATTTTCGCTCTCAAAGTCGGAGATGAGATTTTAAATTATGGCTTGATAACCATCCATTGGGTGACTGGAGCCATTGGTTTCCAGCCGAGAAAAGAACCGATCGCTTCGGCGCGTTGAATCGCAATTCGAGTCAGTGTACCGCCAAAGCGCTGATGCCATGTATACAATTTCTGTTCTCCTTCAATCGTCACCACATTTGCCACCAAACGTCCTCCCGATCGCAATGCTGTCCAACAAGTATCAAACATTCCCTCAGATGTAGCACCTCCACCAATAAAAATGGCATCGGGTTGAGGCAAATCTTTGAGTGCTGCTGGTGCAGTTCCGCTGACAATTTGTAACTGTGGTGTACCTAGGGCTGTGGCATTGTCAGCAATATACTGTGTTCTGGATTTTTCAATTGCGATCGCCCGACAACGCGGATGACTCCGCATCCATTCAATAGATATAGAACCACAACCCGCACCAACATCCCACAGCAATTCACCCGGTGTCGGAGCCAGCGCTGACAATGTAACAGCACGAACTTCGCGTTTTGTCAACTGCCCATCGTGATGATAGGCACTATCAGTCAATCCCGGTGTGCGTGACAAGGCGATTCCGGAATCGGTAATACATTCGACAGCGATCGCGTTGAGATCGGCAAGATCGGTTTGTGTCCAGTTAGCGGCAATATTTGTGACTTGGCGCTCGTGTATTCCAGATAACCGCTCTAAGACAGTCATCTGACTCTTGCCAAATCCCCGCTGAGTCAGGATATCAGCCACAATTACAGGTGTGTGTTTGCCTTCACTCAAAATCAAAAGTTTGGCTCCAGCATAGATATAAGCTTGGAGTAATGCTGGTGGACGACCGCACAAACTCAAAGTTTCCACTTCGGATAACGACCATCCCAATCGCGAACAGGCGAGGCTAAAGGTAGATGGTGCGGGAATAATCGTCATTTCGGCGAGCGGAATATACCGAGTCAGCGTCACTCCAATGCCGTACCACATCGGATCACCACTGGCTAAAACACAAACTAACTGCCCTTGATGACGCAATTCTGTAATTGTGTCGCTAATCGGGGATTTCCAAACTAATTTTTGGCGATCATCTGTTGGTAACATCATGAGATGGCGATCGCCACCGACAAGAACTTCAGCATGATCTACCAAAGAACGAGCCACTGGACTCAGTCCAGATAATCCGTCTTCGCCAATTCCGACAATCGATAGCCATTTCTGCATCGTATCAATTGTACCAGAAAATAATTTCTATCCCTACGGATGGAAAGCTTACTCCCTTTCAACTTGTACATGTAAGTAGTTTAAATTTTACAAACTGCTCAAACGTTGTTGGGGTAAAAGCCCCTAATTAAGAAACTTAAGATATCCAGTTTTGAGTTTCCTTAGCGTGGTAAATTACGGAAGTTTAGAGTCGGGGAAGTCCGGTGCGATTCCGGTACTGTGCCGCAACTGTGGTCTGGTTTGAGGGTTATTCCTTTGGAAGAAAAATCAAATCGAGCGAGTCAGAATGCCGGCTCTGACGATGTCTTTGGATATCTAGATTGTATATTCCCTGCGTTGCACAGGGAGGAGTTACTTGTCAATGTTTACTTGTCCTGGTTTATTTTATGCCACACCCGCGCGAGATGGGACATTGTCACGCATCCGCATACCGGGAGGAATTGTTACAGAGGCGCAGTGTTTAGCGATCGCTGATCTCGCCGCTGGAGTTAGTGATGGCTATGTCCAAATCACAAATCGAGCCAATCTGCAAATCCGCGCCGTTCAAGCAATCGAAAATGATGTTCTGACTCGCTTACAGATGCTGGGGTTAGCTTCTGTAACATCAAGCGTCGATCACCTTCGCAACATCATGACTAGTCCGACTGCTGGTATCGATTTAATCGGACTAATTGATACTCGCCCTTTCGTGCGCCAATGGGATGAATATTTAGCCAATCATCCAGAACTTGCAGCATTATCAGCTAAATTCAGCGTTTGTTTTGATGGTGGTGAAAGTGTTTCGGTACGCGATCGCCCAAATGATATCAGTTTGGTAGCAGTCAAGATTGACACAAATGTTTACTTCCGCCTACATCTGAATGTGAGTGAAAGAGGAGAACCGCCATGTGATGTCGGTGTAATCATCAAACCAGAAGAAAGTCTAGCCCTGTTAGCAGCAATGGCGGCGGTATACTACGACTATACCCATAATCACACTGGTAATCGAAAACCGCGTCTGCGAGAACTTCTGCATGATTGGAGTGTAGAAACCTATCTCCAAGCTGTAGCGCAGCGCTTAGCTATAACATTTACCCCACACCCCACACCCCACCCCCCACACGAAGCGTATGGACATTTAGGCATACATGCTCAACAACAACCAGGACTTTCCTATCTTGGTGTTGTGGTTCCTCTCGGTCGCCTAGATACAGAGCAATTGCGAGGATTGTCAGCATTAGCCACAGAATATGGCAATGGCACACTGAGATTAACTCCTTGGCAAAATGTACTGATACCCAATGTCCCCAATTCCCAGATTGCTGAGTTGCAAAAAGCTTTAGCCACTCAAGGATTACATGTTAGTACCCATCCTTATAGTGCCCTTGTCGCCTGTGCTGGTAGTAGTGGCTGTAAATCATCGGCTACTGATACCCAAAGTCATGCTCAAATACTGGCTACTCATTTAGAACAATGTATTAGACTAGATCGTCCAATCAATATTCACTTTAGCGGATGTGAAAAATCTTGCGCTCAGCATTACAAAAGCGATTTGACATTGTTGGGTGTGATTCATCAGGGGAGGGAAGCTTATGAGATTTATGTTGGCGATGGTTTAATCGGACGAGAATGCGCTATTGAATCTTTAAATGAGCGAATTGAATATATCATTCAGATTTACCAAACTCGCCGCAATCATTTAGATGAAACTTTTAAAGAATTTGTCAATCGCTACACGAGCGATGAATTGAAACAATTATTTACGAATAGAAATTTAAAATTACATGCTTGATTATATTCGCGATGGCAACGAAATTTATAACCACTCTTTTTCAATCATTCGCACCGAGGCAAATTTGAGTATCTTGCCGATTGATTTAGAAGCTGTAGCAGTGCGACTGATTCATGCTTGTGGAATGACGGATATTGTCAGCGATTTGGCATACTCAGCTAATGCGGGAGTAATTGGACGCTTAGCATTCGCTCAAGGGGCGTCAGTTCTCTGCGATTCACGGATGGTAGCCGAAGGGATTACGCGATCGCGCTTACCCGTAAATAATTCTGTAATTTGTACGCTCAACGATCCTCAAGTACCCACAATTGCCGAAAAAATCCAAAACACGCGTTCAGCCGCAGCATTAGAATTATGGCGATCGCATATGGAAGGTGCAGTTGTCGCGATTGGTAATGCACCAACGGCATTATTCCGCTTGTTGGAACTGCTAGATGAAGGCGTACCCAAACCTGCATTAATTTTAGGATTCCCTGTCGGCTTTGTTGGTGCTGCGGAGTCAAAAGCGGCACTAGCAGCTAATAGCCGAGGTGTACCCTTTTTGACAATACATGGTCGGCGCGGTGGCAGTGCAATGGCAGTCGCCGCAGTCAACGCATTGGCAATGGAGAAAGAATAATGTTAAACACTAGTGGTCGTCTCTACGGAATTGGGGTGGGTCCAGGCGATCCGGAGCTATTAACCCTTAAAGCACTGCGAATATTGCAGTCGGTACCTGTGGTTGCCTACCATTCAGCACCAGATAAACAGAGTATTGCCAGAAAGATTATTTCTCCACATTTACTTGGCAATCAAACAGAGGTAGTATTTCACTTTCCTCGTGCTTTGGAGCCGGCGGCGGCTAAACCGATTTATGACCGGGAGATTCAACCGATTGCGGATCATTTGGCGGCGGGAAGAGATGTTGCGGTGTTGTGCGAAGGCGATCCGTTTTTCTACGGTTCATTTATGTATTTATTTACACGATTAGCTGAACAATATGCAACGGAGGTTGTGCCAGGGGTGTCTTCACTTTCAGCCTGTCCGGTGGCTCTGGGTGTGCCCTTTACTTATTACACAGATATTATGACTGTGTTACCGGCACCTTTACCAGCGGAGATTTTAACATCACAACTGCTGGCAACTGATGCGGCGGCGATTATTAAACTCGGGCGGCATTTTCCAAAAGTGCGAGATATTCTCAATCAGTTGGGAATGGCACAGCGATCGCATTACATTGAACGCGCAACCATGCCAGATCAGCAAATTATCCCCCTCGCTGAAGTCGATCCCGCAAAAGTGCCTTATTTCTCCATGATTATCGTGCCCACCAAGGTGGAATTATGAATACGGCAGCGGTGATCGTCCTCGGTCAGACGAGTGTACCGCTGGCGCGTCAAATTATGACGGCACTACCGGCAACTCTCTATGGACTGAGCGATCGCACATCCGGCGTTGATATTAATTTTCCGAATTTTGGTGACACCTTGCGATCGCTGTTTGCTGAGGGAACGCCAATCATTGGTATTTGCGCCGCCGGAATTTTGATTAGAACCTTAGCGCCGCTGTTATCTGATAAACGGGCAGAACCACCTGTAATAGCAGTCGCCGAAGATGGTAGCGCCGTTGTCCCGCTTTTAGGTGGACTCAATGGCGCAAACGATTTGGCAAGATTAATCGCGACCGCGTTGCATGTAAATCCGGCAATCACTACCACAGGCGACCTGAGATTTCGTACCCCTCTGCTATCTCCACCAACCGGATATCGGTTAGCCAATTCTGACGAGCAAGCGAAAACGTTTCTGGCTGATTTACTCGCCGAAGCAACAGTTAAACTTGATGGCATCGCTCCGTGGTTAAGCAATAGCCGATTACCCATTGCTGACGATGGGGCATTAACGATTCAAATTACTGAGCAGGCGGTGGCAATCACACCTGATCGCTTAGTTTATCATCCGGCAACCATTGCGATCGCTATTAATAACACCTCTAACGAACCGCAACAACTCTTAACTCAAGTTCAACAGCAATTAGCAGCCGCAAATCTCGCTGTCGGTGCAATTGCCGGTATTTTCTCAACGGTTACTCAAGCGGCGAATCTTGAAATTCACGCCCTCGCCCAAACTTTGGGTGTACCAGCGCGATTTTTCCGCACTCAATCTTCCACTTCAGAATTGGCAATGGCTGCGGTAGGTTCATCTGGTCGGTTAGTTGAGTTGCCTTCGGAAATGATCGCGATCGCTATTGCTACCCAACCAATCGATCCTGATATTATTGGACAACCGCAAGGAAAACTCAGCATCATCGGTACAGGGCCAGGAGGTGAACAGTGGATGTCACCGGAAGTGAAGGAAATTATTCGCTCCTCTTCAGATTTAGTTGGTTACAGTACTTATCTAAATTTAATTGGTAATCTTGCTGATGGTAAACAATGCCATGAATCAGATAATCGGGAAGAAATTTCGCGGGCAAGAATGGCGCTAGATTTAGCCACGGAAGGTCGAAACGTAGTAGTTGTATCTTCTGGAGACCCAGGGATTTACGCAATGGCTTCGGCTGTATTTGAAGTGATTGACCGCGATGCCAAAGCGGAATGGAATAGCCTTGCGATTCATGTAGCTCCGGGGATTTCGGCGATGCAAGCTGCAGCCGCTGCGATCGGCGCACCGTTAGGTCATGACTTTTGTGCGATTTCGCTTTCGGATATTCTCAAACCTTGGTCAGCAATTGAACAACGTTTGACAGCGGCAGCGCAAGCTGATTTTGTCATCGCCTTTTACAATCCTGTATCTAAACAGCGCACTTGGCAACTCGCCGCCGCCTGTGAGATTTTATTAAAATGGCGCTCTGGAGAAACGCCTGTGGTGCTGGCAAAAAATCTCGGTCGTCCTGGACAAGTCGTGAAAACAATCGCCTTGGCGGAGTTAAAACCGGAAGATGCCGATATGCGAACTGTAATTATTATCGGCTCTAGCAAAACCCGGACAATCCAGCGTCATAATGGGTGTTGGGTTTACACACCACGAACATATCAAGATTGAGCCGGGGGAGATTTCCCCCGTGCAACTCAATTATCGGGCGCTACTACCTTGTAGCTTGTGGGATTTTCTATTCTGATGCCATTCCTGCATTTTTTTCAGTTGGTCAGGAGTTAACACAGCTTGCGTTTGTGTTTTCGCATCTTCCCGGATTTGCTTCAATTGGGCTTTTTGATCTGCACTCAGATTCAGATCTGCGAATGCTTCCCGTGGTTTTTTACCACTAGCTATTGCGGCTTTCAACTGGTTTTGTTGGTCTTGGGTGAGGACTGCTTGCATTTTGGTGCGGCTGTCGCTATGAATTGCCTGCATTTTAGCTTTTTGGTCAGCCGTCAATCCCAAGCGGTTCATACCGCCGTGACCTTTATGAGCGTGTTCGTGCTGCTCTGAAGCTGGTACTGGTGAAGCATTTTGGGCTTTGACTGCAAAAGGAGCGATAACTAAGCTGAGGGCGATCGCGGCGGCGGAGAGGGATAAAAACTTGACTTTCATTTCTTTTTCTGTAAGTTGTTTCGTTTCGATGTCATCATCATATAGGTAGAGATTATTGATCCACATGAGCAGAAAGTCACGAGTATACCCATGACTCTAGTCATGGTCTATCTATGACAAATGTCTAGAGTTGAGGTTTAGCAGTGATTAATTACCAGTTATAGAGTATTAATAAATAAGGAGTTGTGGTTGGTAAGTTATAGTTTACGATTTCCCATTTTTAACCTCTCACTTTAAGCTGGAGGGAAGCGATCAATGAGTCAGTCCATTCAAATTCAAAATCATCCTTTTCGCTTTCTACTTTATCTAGAGTGGGTGTTATTGGCAGTTGCGTTAATTACTGAATTTCTCCCGCAACCAGTCCCCCACTATCCTGCACTCACAATTGGTAGTCTAATTGTTTTTGGATTAATGGGGTTAAAAATTCCTACAGGTAAGTTAACAACAAAAGTTATTTATACAGCGAGCGAAATTTTATTAATATTGTTAACTTCAACTGCAAGTGGTCGGGCGATTCGGCTATTCGCATTTCTTTACTTAATTTTAGTAACTCGTAGTTGTTTGATTTTTAAATTACCTGGTCGGTTAGCAATTACAGGTTTGTCATTTGCCTTATTTTTTAAAACTCTACTTCGTCGATTTGAGCATGTGGCGACAACACCAACTATAGAGGAAAAGCTGCGCTTTTTTGTGTTAGGTTATCCGTTCTTTTTTGGACTATCTTTAGTGTTTGTGTTGCTATTAATGAATGCTGTACTCGCGGAGCGGCAAATTCGTGATAAGCTAGAACACGCTAATCAGCAACTTCGACAATATGCGCTTTTAATTGAAGATCAAGCCACACTTCAAGAAAGAAATCGGATTGCGCGGGATATCCATGATTCTCTGGGACATTCTTTGACGGCTTTGAATCTTCAGCTAGAAACTGGTTTGAAGCTTTGGCAATCTAACCCGACAAAAGCGATGTCATTTCTGGTGATGGCAAAAGAACTAGGATCAAAGGCGTTACAAGATGTTCGTCAATCGGTTTCCACAATGCGAGCGAATCCTTTGCAGGGTAAATCTTTAGAAAAGGCAATCACTCTGCTGATTGATGATTTTTACCGCGTGACGGGAATTTTACCTCGTAGTGAAATTGATGTTTCTACAACTATCCCGCTAGAAGTGAGTACCGCAATTTATCGCCTAACTCAAGAATCATTTACAAATATTTCTAAATATGCATATGCTACAGAAGTGATCTTTCAACTAACTATGACCCACAAAGGTTTAATGTTGATGATTCAGGATAACGGTCAAGGTTTTAGTCTTGAACAAAATACGACTGGTTTTGGCTTGCAAAGTATGCGCGATCGCACTTTAGCTATCCAAGGTCAATTTAATATTGAAAGTACACCTGGATCTGGTTGCAAAATTACCGCATTTTTCCCAATCCTCACAATTAACAAATAATTATGATTCATGTATTAGTTGTCGATGACCAAAGTTTAATTCGTCAGGGATTGAAAGCCCTCCTAGAATTAGAACCTGATATCGAAGTCTTAGCCGAAGCGGAAGATGGTAAAATGGCGGTTGCTTATGTAGAAAAGTCTCATCAAACATCTCTACAGCCAGACGTGGTATTAATGGATATTCGGATGCCAATTATGGATGGAGTCGCTGCTACCCGCGAAATCCATAAACGGTTTCCCGAAATCAAAATTTTGGTGCTGACTACTTTTGACGACGATGAGTATGTGACAGCAGCTATTCAGTCGGGGGCGATGGGTTATTTACTCAAGGATACACCGTCTGAGGAATTGGCGGTGGCAATTCGCGCTGTTTACAAAGGCTATACCCAACTTGGACCCGGAATTGTCAAAAAACTGATGACACAATTTCCCGCAACGCCAGCACACACAACTCCGCCACCAATTTTGGATGAACTGACTCCGCGCGAAAAAGATGTTTTACGACTTATCGCCCAAGGCGCAAGTAATAAGGAAATTGCACAGAAATTATATATTTCTGAAGGGACGGTGAAAAATCATGTCACGAATATTTTGACACGATTGAATCTGCGCGATCGCACTCAAGCTGCACTCCTCGCAAATTCTTTTTTATCCCAATTAACTAATCCGTAGAGTATAACTAGCGCTTTTTAAAACCATTTTTATTCCCCGTAATATTGCTTTAGTAATCTACGCCTTGAGAGACATTGCCAAAATCTTCTTGAATACTACTTCTGGAACTGGCATTACAGATAAGCGGTTTCCTTGTCGTACTAACATTAGTTCATCGGCACTAAATTTCTCTTTGAGTGTTGAGAGCAAGATACAGGTAGAAAAAGCTTCAACAAATTCTACAACTACTGTTTGCCAGCGAGGGGAGTCCGGGCTGGATTTATGGTCATAACATTTACTGTTAGAGTCAAATTGACTCGGATCGTCAACTCCTTTGACTACCCGCATTAATCCTACAATACCGGGAAGACTGGTGTTGGAATGATAGAAAAAAGCTAAGTCTCCTGACTGCATTTCACGCAGAAAGTTTCTCGCCTGGTAATTACGAACACCATCCCAAATAGTCTCATGTTGTATTTGCAGGTCAGCGATGCCATAAACTTCTGGCTCTGATTTCATTAACCAATAATTCATGGAAGTACATAAAATAGTAGAAACCGCCTGGGATTTAAATCCCAGTCTGATAGTGAAAGTCCATTAAAATGGACTGAAACTTTTATTGAGTCATCTGAATATGACATTGGCTACTCGAATAGCGGATTTTAATCCTAGGCGGACTCATGGATAATGAAATAGCCCTGCTATTTAAACAACTCCAAACACTCATCTCGCAAAACTCCTTTAATCACCGGAATATTTCTAAATGATTTAGCGATAATTTGTTCACAAGAAATATCAATCTGAGACTGATTTATCGCAATTAAATCTTGGATAGAAACACCGTAGATAATTTCCGATACTCCTGTCCACACGCAAGCAGTGGCACACATCGGGCAAGGCTCACCAGTAGTATAAATGCTATAACCTTCTAAAGAAGGACTTTTAATTTTATTTGTTAAACTACGAATAACGTTAATTTCCGCATGAGCAGATGGATCGCTGTCTCGCCTGACAGTATTATGGGCTTGGGCAACCACGACGTTATCTTTAACAATCACCGCACCATAAGGAGAATCCCCTTGCTTTGCCTCTGCTAACGCAAGGCGCATAAAATCTTCAGGTTTCATTTGATGATACTCATAAGATGATTTCTAATTATAGTGCCCTAGTAAGGATTTAGAAAACATAAATCTAGAATGCATAGCAATATGAAATAGTTAAGATAAAATATGGTGTTAATCTTCCAAAAAATAGAATTTTACTTACATAACCGCGAAACGTCAATCAGCAAAGCTGTTAATTTTACAATCGTCGCTTTAGTATTATTATCCTCAAGTATTTTTGTAACAGAAACTTACACAATTTCTGCCGGTCTGCGTTTTTTACTAAATACTATAGATAGAGGAATTACATTGATTTTCCTTATTGAGTATTTAGTCCGTTTCGGTAATGCAGCTAATAAATTTAAATACATTTTCAGTTTTTATTCTGTAATTGATATACTCGCCATCCTCCCTTCTTTTATTGGTGTAGTTGATATCCGGTTTATTCGGTTGCTGCGCTGGCTGAGGATTTTGCGACTAATTCGGTTCTTCGACCGGAAAATATTATTTACTTTAATCAGCAGTGAAGATGGTCGAATTTTTGCTCGGATTCTTTTTACCTTATTTGCCATTATCTTTGTTTACTCAGGCTTAATCTATCAAGTTGAGCATCCAGTCAATCCTCTGTTTGCGACATTTCTCGATGCATTTTATTTCTCTGTGGTCACGATGACAACCGTTGGGTTTGGAGATATCACCCCGATTTCGGAATTAGGTCGCCTGATGACAGTCTTAATGATTTTGACCGGGATTGCCTTGATTCCCTGGCAAGTGGGTGATTTAATTAGACGACTAGTCAAAACTACCAACCAGAAAGAAACCCTGTGTCCTAGTTGCAGCCTGTCTTTTCACGATAATGACGCCGAATTCTGTAAAGTTTGCGGGACAAAGCTGCAAAAAACTTGAAAACGCACAACGGTAGCAAAAAGATGCCGAATTAATCTAGAAACAGTATATTATCTTACCGATGTTTATTGTCAAAAAACCATCGCCGCCCATAGTATCCAACCTCAAAAGCGGAGTGGACTATAGATAGGATGTGCTGGTAATTACAAGTAATCAACAAAACACGATCTCAAAAAGTTATTTGGAAGTATAAACATGACTGAAATTTACGTAAATCCAGGTATTGGTAGTGATGACACTGCTGGTAACCAATTTAATCCTTACAAAACAATTGCCCACGCCCTTACTCAGGCAGTATCAGGTAGCACAATCCACCTAGCAGACGGTAATTACAACGCGACTAGTGGGGAAACATTTCCTTTATCTATCCCCGCAGGCGTCAAAGTTATCGGTAACGAAGCAAATAAAGGCAGCAAAATTTTAATTGAAGGCAGTGGGAACTACCTCAGCCGCACTTTTGCCGGTCAGAATGTGACTTTTGTGATGGGGAATAATACTCAACTCCTAGGTGTCACCGTTACCAGCCCTGGTAGTCGTGGTACTGGCGCGTGGGTAGAATCAACAAACCCCACAATTGCCAATTGCACCTTTACCCAATGCAAACGCGAGGGTGTTTTTGTTACTGGTGAAGGTAATCCGATAATTAGTGGCAATATATTTAGAGAGAATGCTGCCAACGGTATTGCGATCGCTAAGAATGCCAAAGGTCAAATTCAAGGTAACACTTGTATAAAAACAGGTTACGGTATTGCCATTAGTGACACCGCATCACCAACCCTAACAGATAATCAAATTTCCGAAAACCGTTCTGGAATTTTAATCTCAAATCAAGCCCACCCGATACTCCGGCGTAACACTAGCGAAAGAAATGCCGAAGATGGTCTAACAGTAATTGGTGACGCTTTACCAGATTTAGGCAATGTCCACGATCCGGGCGAAAACATCTTCCGCAATAATACTAAATTTGACCTGCAAAGTGTCAGTTCTCAGAAATTAGTAGCCGTAGGTAATCAAATAGACCCACAGCGAGTGACTGGCAATATCGAGATTGTCAATTCCCAGACACCTATACCCGCACCAATCCCGACACCTATTCCCATCCCAAATCCCCAACCGATCCCGATCCCAAGCCCTTTCCCGGTACCCATTCCCATCCCGAATCCGCAACCAATCCCGATCCCCGTACCCATTCCCGACCAAACACCAACACCAATACCGATACCGATTCCTATACCCGTTCCCGCACCACTACCAATACCCATTCCCGATGCACCAAAACCAGCACCCACACCAACACCTGGTAACTTAACAGACATTAAAGGTCATTGGGCAGCAGCCTTTATTCAAGAGTTAGTTAGACAAGGTATACTCAACGGTTTTCCCGATCGCACCTTTAGACCCGATACTAATATGACACGGGCACAATTTGCCGCCGTCGTTACCCGCGCCTTCAACCCACCCGCCAAACGCCCCGCAATCAAATTCATCGATTTATCCGAAACCTTCTGGGCATATAGTGCTATCCAACAAGCTTATCAAGGCGAATTTCTCTCAGGTTTCCCTAACAGAACTTTCCGCCCTACAGAAAATCTCAAACGCGCCCAAGCGATCGTTTCTCTCGTCAATGGCTTAGGTTTAGTTGGTGGTGCTGATACGGAATTAAACGCCTACGATGACAGCGCCGCAATTCCCAAATACGCCAAAGACGAAATCGCCACAGCAACGCAAAAACATATGGTTGTGAATTTTCCGAAGTTGAGACAACTCAGACCCAATAGTGATGCCACACGAGCCGAAATTGCCGCCATAGTTTATCAAGCACTAGTTGACGCAGGTCGATTAGCGGCGATCGCATCGCCTTACATTGTGACTTAAAATCTCACGCAAAGCGCGATAGCGTTACCGTGAGGCTAATTCCTCAATAACCGCAGACCGCTCAATGTAACCAAAACGGTAGACCCCTCGTGACCAATTACACCTATTGGCATGGTCATATTACTCACGAAATTTCCCACAAGTAACAGGACAATAAAACTGAGGGCAAAAGTAATATTTTGCTTCACAACTCTCTGAGCACGGCGACCTAAGCGAATCGCCTGCTCAATCTTATCTAATCTATCTGCCATCAACACAATATCTGCAGTTTCCAATGCGAGATCGCTACCACCACTACCCATCGCAATTCCTACTGATGCTTGAGCTAGTGCTGGTGCATCGTTGATGCCATCTCCTACCATTGCTACTGTGCGATATTGTTTGGTTAATTGGCGGATGACATTCATTTTGTCTTCTGGTAGAAGTTCAGCATACACTCGGTTGATTCCTAATTGTTGAGCAATATGTTTGGCAGTGCGATCGCTATCTCCTGTCAGCATGACAATTTCTTCAATCCCCAGCTTCCGCAACTGCTGTACTAAATACGCGGCTTCCGGACGAATCGTATCCGCAACCGCAATTAGTCCGAGAATTTCTTTTCCAGCTACTACCCAGACTACTGTTTTACCAGTGGCTTCCATTTGAGATTGGACTGAAGCAAAACTTGAATCCACATGGTTCACAAAATCAGCTTTACCAATCATAATCTGAAGATTTTCAACATCACCAGTAATCCCTAGTCCAGTGTGTGCTTGGACATTAGTGGCTGTAGGTAAATCTAAGTGCTGGGATTGCGATGCTTGGACAATCGCCTGTCCAATGGGATGTTCGGAAAATGCTTCTAAAGCTGCGGCTAACTGCAAGACGCGAGATTCTGTTTGTCCATTAGCGGCGATGATTTGGACAACTTGCGGTTTTCCAGTGGTGAGAGTTCCAGTCTTATCAAAAGCGATCGCTCTTACTTTACCAATCATCTCTAATTGGGTAGCATTTTTAAATAAAATTCCTTGTCGCGCTCCATTCGCAATCCCCGATAATAAGGTAGGCATAATCGCCGCCATCAAAGCACAAGGAGAAGCCACGACCAAAAAAATCAACGCTCGATAAATCGTTGTTTCCCAACTCCACCCCAATAAAAATGGTGGTAAAATAGCCAGCAACAACCCAACTAACACAATCAAACGTGCATAACCGCGCTCAAACCGTTCGATAAATTGTTGAGACGGCGGTTGAGTTGTTTGCGCCTGTAGCACTTGGTGAATAATCCGCTGAATCAAGCTACTTTCCGGCGGCTGATCCACACGAATAGTCATCGCCCCATTACCATTAATTGTCCCACCAAATACTGCATCACCCACAGTCTTCTCTACTGGCAGAGATTCACCCGTAATCGATGCTTCATTGATAGCACTATCACCCTCAGCAATCATCCCATCAGTAGGAATCAATTCACCAGGCTTAACTAAAATTATATCGCCGATTTGTAACGAAGAAATCGCTATCTCTTGTTCTCTCCCATTCACCAACACCCGCGCTGTATCTGGCGTCAAACTCATCAAAGCCCGAATATCCTTCTCAGTCCGCTGCATGGCGTAGCTTTCCAACGCCCCGCTAATCGCGAAAATCAGAATCAACACCGCACCATCCACAATCAAATAATATTCGCGCCGCCACAATCCTAAAATTGCCGCCCCCAATGCTGCCACAATCATCAGCAGATCGACATCCAATTCTTTCTCTACCCACAGAGTAGTCAACCCTTCCTTAGCGCTTTCATATCCACCGATCACATAAGCCGCAGGTAAAATCAACAATCCCCATCCGACCCATCCCAAATGCAGTGTCAGCCAGCCACAAAAGACCAAAATACCGCAAACACCAGCGAAAAAAGCATCTGGATGGGCAAACAAAGATTTCCAACTGGGGGTAGACAAAGGATGAGTCATAACAGTAGCCGCAACTGATTCCCCACAGCTTAAACCTTGACACTAATGTCAATGTCAAGCTACTTTAAAACGCAGAGAACGCCAAGGAAGCGCAGAGGTTCACAGAGAGTTCCTCCGCGCCCCTCTGCGTTACCTCCTCTCCCGTCTGCGTTTCAAAAATGAAAATAAAAGAAGTCACAGAAGCAGTCGGCGGTGGTCTAACACCGCGTATGGTTCGGCACTATCATACTTTAGGGCTATTGCCTTTAGCAGCGCGATCGCCGGGAAATTACCGTATATATACTGAGCGCGACGTGCAACAATTGCGGCGGATTGTCGCCCTAAAGCAGCAAGGATTTCAACTTAACCACATTCAAAAGTTGTTAGCAACTGATTCTGTCGCTGAAGATTCTTTGATGCATCAATTGCAACAACAGTATCGTATAGTGATGCAACAAATTGCTAAATTACGGCATACAGCAGTGGCTTTGGAAAGTTTATTAGGACGCGATCGCAGTTGTCAATTTATGCAAGCTGAAGCGATCGCTACTCTCCGTCAGATGCAAGTGGAGTCTCAAGATGGACTTTTGCAACTCGAACAATTATGGAATAATTGCGATGCTGAGACGAGTTCTCATCCTGAAGCGTTTCGCGAATCTTTGCAGCAGCTTTTGCCAGATTTATCTGCGCGATCGGAAATAGAAGTGGACTTACTGTCGAAATTGGTGTTAGCTTGTGGCGATGTGAGTTTGGTTGACTTTGTGCGTATGGATAAGGGTGCGATCGCTGTAGCAAGGAATATACTCTCAACTGGGTGTCAAATTGTTGGCGATGTTCCCGCCGTCACTGCAGCACTGGATCGAACTCGCTTGGCGCATCTTAATTGTCGGGTAGAAACACTGATCGACAATCCCCACATCACCACAGCGGAAGAGGCGGAACAGGAATTTTGGCAGCACGATCAATGGCAAGAACGTTTACAGCAGCTAAGTAAGGATTGTATTTTGGTCATAGGTTATGCACCTTCGGTATTAATGTCAGCTTGCAAGCTGATTGAGAAAGGCGATCTGCAACCGGCTTTAATTATCGGTATGCCGATTGGTTTTAGTCATGCACCAGCTGCTAAGCGGCAGTTGATGCGGCTGGGTGTTCCTTTTGTTACTACTGTTGGGACGATGGGAGGTGGGTTATTAGCAGCAGTTGCCTTGAATGCTTTAGCTGAGTCTTTGATTGAGAAACCAGACTGTCACTGTTATTTGACAAAGTGGTAGTTGTATGCTCGAAATTAAACCGCTTCAATTACACCAAGTTGCAGTTAAACGTGTAATTGTTTGCCATGAAATCTGGCAGATTTCGGAAGCAGATATGAAGCTTGACGATACTATTTATATTTGGAGTATGAACACATGAAGCCCTTAAATCTTATTAAATCAAGAAATAAATCTCTCCGAAAAGTCAACAATACATTTGCAGCCAAGTATCACCTTTATAGTGGCGAGCAATTGCACTGGGCTATAGCCGCTATGCGATTGGAAAAATCGGTTGTTTCAGCCATACTTCCTTGGGTTATTTTTTATGGTTTATATGGATTTTTAATATCGTTGCTTTATTCTTATAAGTTACCTATGGGATTTATAGATGATCATAGTCTCGGTATTAATGTTATCTTGAGTTTCAATATTGGCTTGACTTTATTGCTCGTTTTTCGGACAAATTCAGCGCACCAGCGTTTTTGGGAAGGTCGGCAATTATGGGGAGCTTTAGTCAATACTACTCGTAACTTGTCTCGTGATATTTGGATAGCAGTTAAAGAGAAATCATCCGAGGATCGATTAGAAAAAGAGTCGACAATCCGGCTATTAGTAGCTTTCGCGGTGGCGATGAAGTTGCATCTCAGGTCAGAGCTTGTAAATGATGAGGTCGCATCATTAATGTCTTCAGATCGTTACTTGCACATTAAAGATACAAATCATCCCTCACTACAAATCGCTTTTTGGCTTGGAGATTACTTGCAGACCCAGTATGAACGCCAGCTTCTACCGCTTTATCAATTAACTGCTTTACATAAATTAGTAGATGAATTAGTTAATATTCTAGGTGGTTGTGAACGTATTTTGAGAACTCCTATACCTTTAATTTACACGATCAGGCTCAAACAAATGGTATTAATTTATTGCCTAGTTATGCCTTTTGATATAGTAGATGAATTAAAGTGGTGGACTGGTTTAGTAATAGCTTTCTCGAGTTTTATATTATTGAGTATTGAGGAAATTGGCTCGGAAATTGAAGAACCTTTTGGCAAAGATCCTAATGACCTTCCTTTAGATGTAATTTGCAATACTATAAACCGCAACCTTGAAGAATTAATCAAGCTGGCTTCTAACGTAGATCAACCCAGGTTTTGATGTAATACAATGATGCCAGACGGTAGCATCCGCACTGATAGTACCTAAATCAGGCAGGAGATGCTCCCCGACTGAGAACCGCTAGATCTGGCAGTAAGAAAAGTCGAGCGATCGCTATAGTGCTTGAGCATCTGCTTCAATTTGCGTTTTTGCCCACTCCGCCTCTGCTTTGGGAATCGGGGGAGCCGCAGGTTGATGATAATTGATCGCTTGATGATACCGTCCTCGGCGATACACTTGCTCCAAGATTGTCTGCATCGCTAGCGTAGGTTCTTCATCTCCAGGAAGTAAGGGAACTGCGATCGTCGGTAACGGTTGCCGTAATCCAAACGGGTAGAGTTCCGCTTTGGGTCTGTGCTGACTGCGACTAATGATAATTCGGTAAAGGGATGCGATCGCCCCTAGCATCGGCAAGGGTTCTCCAGATCGCAACAAATCAATTTCGACCAAGTGGGTTTGACTGGCAAGAATCCGCTGACGTTTGCTTAAATAAGCTTGTCGTCCTTCCCCAGCCCGTTTGTTTTTGGGAGACAAAACCTCTAACACTGTGACAACTTGCCCTGATCGGACTTCTCGCACTTCCAGGTATCGCTCTTGGACTTCTTCCAACATCGGGATTTCGATCGTCATTGGCTCCGCAATCGCAGTGGCGCTGGAGAAAGCGGTTTCAGAACTCACAGATTGACCGATAACAGCAACATCTGGAATACCAATGGCAAGGCTATCATCAGGAGTAGTTTGGTAAACTCGCTTCTCAATGGCAATTCGGTAGCGGTTGCTGAGTTGGTCATCAAGGGCATCTGAGATTGCCACAATCAACCGACTGTGAACCTCTGACCATAGATCAGGATTTTCCAAATACGGGTCCATACCCGGAAAGGGAGACGGCATGGAAATACCTCAAATCGAGCTTAGTCTATATCCTAGCGTTGAAGTCTTTAGGACGAGAGAAATGTGTATATAAACCTGAGTCGAAAAACTTAAGTTGTTTTGCGTTCACGTATTCGTTGTTGAAGACGATCAATCGCTTCAGAACTTAACTCTGCTTCTGGTGCAATTTTTTCGCGTTCATCGAGAATTATTTCGATTTCTGAGGGAGAAACTTTGCCTCGCTTCTGCTGTATTGCTGTGAAAGAATGCTTTTGCTCTCTAATCGCTTCCTCTGATACTGCATGAATTGAGTAAGTTAACGTGACTTGTTTAGTTAGAGCATAAACGATGTATTGATTTAAAGAAATCCCTTCACCTTCAGCTAAATGAGCCAACTGCTGATGAAGTGTTTCCGGTAATCGAAGTGTTAATCGACTCATTTTCAACTCCTTTAAGATGCCAATTTTATCACCAACTCAGCCGGC
>JBBQRU010000110.1:0-18711 GCA_038214545.1 Cyanophyceae cyanobacterium
AATACTCCTTGGGCTGTTAACTCTAATGGTTGTTCGGGATTGGCAACGCACAGTTGATAAAACTGCTCTGAAGTAAGTATTAGGGTGCTCAGATCGAGGGGTAGAGAATCCACGACTTCTTTCGCACGGACAATAGTCATAGAACCTCCAAAAGCTTACGGGTATTAGTTTTATCCCTTTTAATTTTACCACGACCAAGCCATCCTGCTAAGCTAAGGGCATATCTCGCTGCCACAGGTTCGGAGAGCGAAGACGAAAGCACTACTTTTTTTAAGTCACTCATTGATTTAGCTCCAAAATCTTAAGCAAAGGATTGCTTTTAACATGCGATCGCTCTCAAATCAACGCTTTTCATCCATCTGTTGTACAAGTTTGACTCATGATTGAGCGACCGTTCTTGAACACCTCTAAAGTTCCCTGTCCTTGGTGATCTCCCTTACCACCAATCACTTGATATTCATAGTTGGAACTTTTAAACTTATACACTTGAGCTGCTCCTGTATTCTCTGCAGTTCCCTTATTCAAACTCAAATCACCTAGAGGACTTGTAGAACGGTAGAGAACTTCGCCTGAATTATGCCGTTTCCAAATATTAACATTGTATCCACATTGACACTTCAAACTGAGTATTAAGTCAGCAGTAGAGTCAGCCGAGGCAGGTAAAGAAAGGTAATTTGAAGCACAGATTATTAAACCAAAGATTAACGCAGATCGTTTCTGGAATATTTTCATAGTTACCTCTAAATTGCATGATGTTGAATGTGAAAGAAATTCGCGCATTATCGTTTATCTCTGTGATTGCTTATGGAAAAACTATTTTAGGAGTAGCCGCATGTCCCAGATAAAGATAAGCAGCCGAGCGCAGCACAGTCTCAGAGTAAAGAATCTTTTGGATGTCTAAACTCGGCACTCCTTTAGCGCTGAAGTTATAAGCCACAACTTCTCCCGCCAAACTGAAGTCACTATGAGTCAAGTAGTGGTCATAATCGTGCATCCCCTGAAAAATAAATCCATAGATCGGATTGGGATAAACGGTAGAATCATAACTGTCGGCAGATACCCAAAGCTGCCCTTGCTCAATATCGGCAAACATCGCTTTCGCGTTGTCATAACGCATATAATCTGAAAATAGCAGATTTAACGGCAATTGCTGGAACTCACCCATGAGCCAATCACAGAGTTGGGCGATGGTTTCGTCAGAAATCTCGGCTGGCTTCCCTTCCAGGTAGAGTTTGGCAAGAGTTTCTACTTGAGATGCAGTTGTCTTTGTTTTTGTGCTCATATCATTGCCCCCGTTAACTTGAACTACCTTTATTTTGACAATCTTTCTCAACAATTTCTCTGAGCTAACTCATAGTTGAAAGAGAAAGCTCAGTAGAATTGCCAGATGCTTACGATTTAACGTGCTGCCTAATTTGAGATAATTCCGAAGATTGCCAACAATTGCCCTTAATTAAATCGGCTGCTTTTTCACCGATCATAATGGTGGGCGCGTTCGTATTTCCCGTAGTCAGAGTTGGCATAATTGATGCATCTACGACACGCAAACCCTCAACCCCATATACCCGTAGTTCGGAGTCTACAACCGCCATTGAGTCAGTGCCCATTTTGCAGGTGCTAACAGGATGATATACAGTACCGCAAACTTCCCGAACGTAAGCAACGAGTGCTTCATCGCTAGTCACGTTCGCACCCGGAGCGACTTCCTCGCCTCGAAACTCATCAAAAGCACTGGTAGAAAACAACTTGCGGATTAATTTAATCCCGTCAACTAGCTTTTGCACATCGGCTTGACTTTGGAGATAGTTCATCCGAATGATCGGTGCGTCTTTGGGGTCAAGCGAATGCAAACTGACCGAGCCAATATTTTGAGGATGAGTCAAACTGACTACACCCGTGAATCCCAAACCTGAATTGGGATAGCCAGGAGGTGCCCACAGAATGGGACCAAAAAGCAACTGTAAGTCTGGTGCAGCATCCAAATTACCCTCGCTATGCAAAAACAATCCAGCTTCCGCGATCCCATTACTGGTGATTGCAGGGTGAAATTCCTGAGTTGCCTCATATGGCACAGGAACAAGAACGTGGTCTTGGAGGTTTTGACCGACACCTGGCAAATCAGCTACTACAGAAATTCTCATTGCTTGCAGGTATTGTGCATCACCAATACCAGAGAGCATTAGTAGCTTCGGCGAATCGAATGCACCCGCACTTAAAATCACTTCCTGGTTGACCCTGACTTGGTGCAGTGTTCCCTCTTGCATATATTCCACCCCAACTGTGCGAGTTCCCTCAAACAACAATCGAGTCACCAAGGCTCCTGTAATCGTTGTCAAATTGGGACGCTTGAGAATGGGCAAGAGGAATGCAGCAGCAGCACTGTGCCGCTTACCATCCTTGACGGTTAACTGATAAGGTCCCGCACCTTCTTGGTGCATGGCGTTGAAATCAGGATTGTGGTCATATCCCATTGCTACACAGGCGTCTACAAATCGTTGGGATACCACAGCAGGGTTTTGGACATCAGTCACGCTCAACTCCCCATCAACATTGTGGTATTTGGAAGCACCTCTTTGTTGATTCTCAGATTTCTTGAAATAGGGCAATATATCTTGGTAACTCCAACCGGGATTGCCCAATTCTTGCCAGTGGTCGTAATCGTGATGATTACCTCGGACATAAAGCATGAAATTAATCGAACTACTACCACCCAAGACTTTCCCCCGAGGACAAAAGATTTTGCGATTATTTAGGTACGGTTCTGGTTCCGAGAAATATCCCCAGTCCACCTCAGAACCTAGCAATTGTGTGCAATCCAACGGGATTTGAATCTCTGGCTTAGTAGCCGGATTGCCCGCTTCAAGTACTAATACTGTTGTCTTTTCGTCTTCTGTCAAACGGTTGGCGACAACACAGCCTGCTGAGCCAGCACCAATCACAATATAGTCGTATTGAGTCATGACATTCTCCTTTTGTGTTTCCAATGCTCAAAGCGCATGGGAGTGTATATAAACAAGTTGACAAACTTTCTCAATTATTTCTATGAGTTAGCTCATAGTTTTGAGGATTTATGGAAAGCCGTTTGTTACATCTACGGCAGTTAGGCGCTGAACCCGCCGTCAATTGTTAAGCTTGCACCAGTGATGTAACCAGTCTCAGGACCCGCCAGATAAGCGACCATCCCTGCAACCTCCTCAACAGTGCCGTAGCGGGGTATCGCCATGAAATGCTTTTTGAACATCTCCGCAAACTCACTGTCCGGAAGATTCATATCTGTAGCAATTGGTCCAGGCTGCACGTTGTTGATTGTAATCCCGCGCGGACCGAGGTCACGCGCTAGTCCTTGCACAAGTCCTTGCAAAGCAGATTTGCTCATGGCATAAACGCCACCGCCAGCAAATGGCATCCGTTCAGCGTTGGTGCTACCTATGTTGATGATGCGTCCGCCCTCTTTCATGTGCTTGACTGCAGCTTGCGTCGCCACAAAGACAGCACGCACATTAATCGCGAGGGTGCGATCAAATTCCGTGAGGGTGAAATTGTCGATGGGAGCGATCGCTAGCACACCTGCATTATTCACCAGGATATCAATACCGCCCAATTCTGCTACTGTGTACTCAACCGCAGCGACCACTGCACTAGCTTCGGCACTATCGGCAAGGATTGCGACAGCCTTAACGCCTAACGCTTGCGCCGCTTGTACGGTTTCATTGGCTTGCTCAGATGATCTGGTATAGGTAAGGGCAACATCAGCGCCTTCACTAGCCAAACGTCTGACGATGGCTGCCCCGATGCCGCGACTGCCTCCGGTAATAAGTGCGCGTTTATTTTTGAGTGTGTGGTTCATATTTGATACCGTGTGATGCGACTCATGAGGGAAAACTGCGATGAGGACAAGCAGGTATTTAGTGAGAATCTTTTAGTGCAGCAGTTGAACCCAGTTCCAGAGTGTTGCTTCCAGTTCCTACCGTTGGTAAAGCTTTTGTGGCGACAAAAAGTGTATGCGGACTGCGAAAGGTTCGCCGCGCTTCCGGTTCTTGGAGGGCTTCCATTGTTTTCACATGTTCGCACTCGTCCTCACGGATATTGATGAACACGTCGAATAAGTTATCCACTTGAGGACGCCGAAACTTACCTCCTGGTGTCGTCTGGACTTCCTCAAACATATAGAGGTCGCCATCATGGTAGTAGTCAATCGCAACTTGGGGAGCGCTTTGAGCTTTCAGTTCCTCTTCGTGAGTTTTCACATAGTCGTCATAGGTGTGGTAGGCGTGATTTTCAATGAGTTCCATTAGGTAGTAGGCGTACTTAGGAAGCAGCATATAGAGCAGCACGACCACCCAGTAGTAAACCACGGCGATGTGTTGAGCGATGAAGCGATCAATCCAATGGCGATTGCCACCCATTGATTCCATAATCAATAGATGATGTAATTCGTTCCAGGTTTCTGCAAAGTGAACTTTCAACAAGTCAGCCCTGCGCCAGAAACCCAGCGTCTCATAAAGATGCAGCACGGATAGATAGGAAAAGTAAGGAACACGGGCGATCGTTTCTAATACATAAAACCGGGCGTAGGAACGATTGCCGTAAACGACATCCACAATAAATACAAAAAAACTGACAATCAATCGAATCAAAACTTTCATGAGGTATACCTCCACTCATCAATTTTAAAAAACCAGGTATTACTTCCGCCAGTAATTATTAGCAGCAGCGATCGTGGCAAATTCTACGGCGACAACCTGACCTACAGCAATTAACATCATGGCGTCATTGCCATAAACCTCTCTCAACTGTTTGCGCTTCTCTTCATCTGGTTGAGTCAATTTAATAATCAAACGCGCCATCTTTACTGCTAATTGCCGACCCGCTTCAGGAGTTTCAGTTAAAAGCGAATTATTAGGAAGCAAAGTGATTTCTGGCGGTGCTACAAGTGAAGCTGTTAAAACTTCGCTATTCATGTCCATATCTCCTACGGTGTGTTGACATTACAAAGACAAGTCGCAGCACTTGATTAAATCCACGCACATTAATCTGCTAGAGAGCGATTCTTGGGGATTTGACTGTTCTCTGGGCCAGTAACGTTCGACTGCCAGGTAATTAGACCTTTTCTTTATTCTTAAAATACTGGAATTTCTCCTACTTTGTCACATCCCCGAAGAGAAGTCTTTATACTAGCAACAAAGATAGCAATCGACTTACTCTTAAGGCTAATAACGACCTACCCTTAAGAGCAGGTAAAATTGTGAGCGTAATTGCGAATTGTTCAGCCTTTCAAGCCTCCAGTTGTTTACTTTGAATTTGAGGAATCAAAATCTCGGTAGGATAGTCTGCACCGCTCAACATAAGTTGAGTCACTACCGCGTAAGCCTCGCTCCAAGCTTGCTCAGTGGTTGGTGTCCAGGCATTCTTTAAGCAAACTGAGAATGCTTTTAACAACGTACTGCCAACCATCGGATAATGTTGAGGAAGCACTTTGTACTGAATGTGACGAGTTCCTAAACCTTGGAGTACGTTAGCCAGTACATCGGGACGGCGGAGATTTTTTACCACTAAAACGAGTGATTTGAACAATTGCTTTGCTTGTTTTTCCATGTGGGTGTTGGCAAATAGTGGTTTGACCTCTGGGTAGTCCTCAAACAAGGTTGTATAGAAGAGAACCATAAACTCAGTTTCCTGTTCTTGAATTTGCAAAAAACTAGACTCCAACAATTCAACTTTCAAAGACATACAGCAACTCCTTTTGTTGACTTCTCATAGTTTGACAAACCTGGATTAATTCATCTCTGAGCTAGCTCATAAACCAGTTAAATTAGAAGGAGAAACATCAAGCCTGCTTGAGCAAGGCGATTCAATCATGCAAGCTACGGTTGAACAGCTACAGCAAATTCTCATTCTCTCCAAGCTAGAGCTAGGCCAGCTTTCACCATTGCAAACTCATGCCCGAATTAAACAATATTTACGTGGAGAAATCGTTTTGCATGAGGGCGATCGCTTACCGGCTCAACTTTTTGCGGTTCTCAGTGGTAGAATTGAAATCAAGAAAACCGGCTCTACAGGCAAAGAAACAATTTTACGATCGCTAAGCGCTGGAGAACTCTTTGCTGCACCGGCAATTTTTGGCAATAGTATCGCCCCTGCAACCGTAGTCGCTCAACAGGACTGCCAAATTCTCACCCTTGAGCGTGCTGCTTTGCTAGAGATGATTCAGCACACTCCAGAGCTTGCCTTACAGATCATTGCTGTTCTGAACGAGCGCCTTCAGTATCTCCATCAAGTGGTGCATGGATTGGCTTCGGAGCGGGCGATCGTGCGGTTAGCGCAATTTATTCAAACCGCAGCGCAAGCAGAAGGAACAGACGTGACGAAACAGGGATTAGAGTTGCGATCGCGTCTGCCTTACTATCAGATTGCTCGCAGCATCGGGATTACATATGAAGAATGTGTCCGATTGTTCAAGCAGATTCAAACAATTGCTACTTATCGTCGGGGCGGTAAGATTTTGCTGTTAGACCAAGCAAAGCTAGATGCGATCGCCGACGGGTACACAAGCGACAGGCAATGAAACTGCAAGTGCTTCACTCCTCTGAACGTTGGGTTACTAGTGATACACAATGCCAATTGCATCAACAAAAACCTTTTTTCCCCCTGGCGGCTCACCAGCTCGTCCAAAGAAACCGAGGATGTGTTGCCCATTATTTGAAGCCTCGAAAGAGAATTCGCTGCTGCCGCCATTTCCGCCGGCTGAGCCGATCTCTCGCCTGTCCGTGACAATGTGAACTCGATCCACCAAGCTGCCATACTTTCCGTATATCTTCTGGACGTGCTCACCCGCTTCTAAGCTGAACACCTGTAAGTTTCCGCCACCACCACCATGCTTCGGTAGCTCATACACTACCCCGCTCGAATTTCGCAATACCATCTGGACAGCATCGACCACGCTTCCAGCCCAGATCCGAACCTCGACAACAGATGAACCGAAGGCTATGGATGCCTCATCGTTAAATTCTTTACCGCCGCCGCCACCAGCGGGACCTGCTATGCTCATTTTAGTAATCCTTGTTTTTGTTAGTTGAATAGTAGGTAATTGCTTATTTGTTTTTCCTCTGCTAACTTTTGGTTGTACTTCAGAAAAGCCATGCAATTACTCTTGAACTATTCTCAAAATAAGATAATCACTCCTACTTTGTCGCCTCCCTGACGACAAGTTTTTCCACTACTAAAAAGAATCATGATCGACTTATTTTTTTGGGTAGGAATAACCTATCCTTAAGAGCAGGTGATTATTCTTAATCTATTCATTAGCTGAATTATTAAAGTGTAATAATGCCGCGCTTGAGAGCAACAATCATTGCTTGAGTCCGATCGCCTACTGCTAACTTGCTCAGAATATTTTTCACATGGAATTTGACCGTTCCCTCGGCAATCAACAAAGCCGCACTAACCTCTAAGTTGCTCTTACCTGTTGCCATCAAGTGCAGCACCTCCAACTCGCGATCGCTCAATTCTGGACTACCCATTCGCTCTGCTAGTTTTGCGCCTACGGCAGGAGGAATGTACAATTGACCTTGATGAACTGCCCGAATTGCTGCCAGTAATTCGTCTGGCTCTGTGTCTTTTAAAACATACCCTTTCGCACCCGCTCGCAGTCCCCGATAGATATCTTCATCCCCGTCGTAAGTCGTCAGAACAATAATCCGCGCGTTGGCAAACTCAGCACAAATGGCAGCGATCGCTTCAACGCCGTTCACGAATGGCATCCGCAAATCCATCAATGTCACATCAGGTCGATGTTGGCGAAACAATTCTACTGCTTCGTGCCCATTGCAAGCTTGTCCAACGACAGTTATATCTGGTTTATAGTTGAGTACGGCTGCTAAACCTTCTCGCATGAACGGATGATCGTCACTGATTAAGACGCGGATGATATATGAGTTAGGTATAGGAGGTGACATCATGACACATGTACCCTGACTATGATTTCTGTTCCTTGTCCAAGCCGGCTCTGAATTACCAATTCTGCCCCAATACGTTCAGCGCGTTCGGTCATTCCCAGTAACCCAAAGCCCCGACCAACAGATAAGCTAGTGTTTTCAAAACCTTGCCCATTATCTTTGATCTGTAAAACACACTGCTCCGGCTCATACCGCAACTCAACGCGAATTTCACTTCCTTTAGCATACTTAAACGCATTAGTCAATGCTTCTTGCCCGATGCGAAGCAAATTTGTTTCCACCTCTTTTGGTAAATTATAAGGCTCACCGATCGCTTGGCAAACTACCTGAACTGACGTCTGCGAAAACATCTGAGCAGCGAGTCGGTCGAGTGCGCTATACAAATCCCCTTCTTCTAAAATCTGCGGGCGGAGTGCCTCCACCGACCGACGAGCATCGGCAAGCCCGGAACGTGCCAAGTTACGCCCCGTTCTTAGATGTAACTGAGCGGCATCTGGATCGAGCGTGAGGCGCTGGGAGGTAGCATCTAAATGAACGATGATACTAGTGAATGATTGGGCTAGGGTATCATGGATTTCTCGTGCCATGCGGTTTCTTTCTTCCAAGATAGAAGCTTCTTCGGCTTGTTTGCGATCGCGAATATCGCGGATCATCACCAGAACCTCACTGTCTCCACTGGCAATAATCCGAACTTCTTGAGCGTAAACTTGCTCCTCACTCACAATTTTCTGTTCATAAATCTGTAGCTCACCTGTTTGTATTGCTTTTTGCGTATACTCCATTCGCTGTTGAGCAAGATTTGGTGGTAAAACATTGCGAACATTAGCGCCGACTTTCAACTGCTGAGAATTGAACGGCTGAAAATTTCCACTTCTTACCACTTTCTGATAAGTACCATCTACACTCATTTGAATTAGCAGATCGGGAATGGCGCTAATCATGGCACGATTCGTCGCTTCGCTTTGTCGCAGTGCTGCTTGTTCCTGCTCTAGTTCCAGCGTGCGTTCAGCCACTTGCCGTTCTAACGTCTGGTTGTATTCTGCTAAAAGTTTCTCTGCCTGTTTCCGTTCGGTAATATCTTGAAATGCGATGAGCGCATAAGCGACATGCCCATCTTCATCAAAAACGGGAGTTCCCCAAGTTTCAATTGGAATTATTTTATCATTTTGATGAATTTCTGCATCGTCAATTGTGGTGCGATCGCCGCTCAATGCCCGGATGACTGGCAGTTCTTCAGTTGGATATTTTTGCTCAGTTCCAGCTTGATAAACTTGATAAACCTCTGCAAGTTGATCCGGTGTTGTTGAAGGAACAATCCCTTTGCCCAATAGTTGAATTGCCTGTTGATTGAAGTAGTAAGGGCGACCAGTCGCATCTACCACAGCAATTCCCACCGGCACAGCTTCTAGAAACTGAGTAATCTTACTTTCATTACTGCGGATCTTTGAGTAGAGTTTAGCATTTTCGATGGCAATGGCCGCTTGAGTTGATAACAAATTTAATACTTGCGATCGCTCCGGTGTAAATGCCCCAGCCGCTAACTGATTTTCTAGATACAACACGCCGACGAGCTTACCTTGATTCAGCAGCGGTAAACAGAAGATGGATTGAGTCTGATTATGTTGAATATATGGCTCATTAATAAAATTACCCTCACAAGTCGCATCATTCAAGAGGACAGATTCATGTGTATGGATTACATAATTAACGATTGATTCAGGCAGATAATTTGCGATCGGAATAGATTGCAACACTTGCCTAGCACAGATATTCTCACCATCATTGAGTTCGCAAGAAGCTTCGATCGCCCATTTTCCGGCATTTTCCAAAATCAGAAATCCTGTTTTTGCACCAGCATTCTCAATTAGAACTTTCATTAAGAAACGGAGTAATCGCTCTAGTTCAATCTCACTAGAGATTGCTTGGGATGCTTTTAATACCGCCGTCAAATCGAAAGCGATGGATGAACTATTTGAAGTGGTTCTAGCACTTGTGTGAATTGGCGAGTAAGACAAGTCCGATGGCTGAGGGAATAGCTGCGGATAGCGAGTTTCTAAATCTTTTATTTTTGCAGTCGCCCCCCACCTTTCATAGCAGTAGTGAGCTTCCTTCATGTATGTTTGGGCAAACTTTTCCCGACCACGAGAGAGGTAAAATTTGGCAGCTAATTCATAGGCTAAGGCTTCTTCTTGAAGATAGTCATTGTCTCTAGCACCAAGAATAGCTTGTTCGTAAAACTCTTCGGCAACAAGCAATTGACCTAGAACCCGCGCCATCTCTGCTTGTACCAAATGATATTTATGTAAATGATTCATTGGCGCATACTGTGCCCATTGCTTTATTTTCTCCTGTCTAACCGCAACTTTGAGGAGGATCTCCTCCTGTGCTTGAGCGCTACTTCCGGCGTATGTTGCGAGTCTTGCCAGAGCATCATAGAGATAGTACATATACTCAGTGGGCGTAGCAATGACTCTAATCAAATAATGTTCCGCTTTCTCTGAGTTTTCAACAGCCTGGGAATGCTCGGAAAACAGATAGCAGAGGAAAAGCTTGTTGAGGTAAACACAGAAGATTGCGGTTCCATCATTGGCTGCTTGGTGTTGGGGCAATCCATTTTCCTCATTGTAGAATTCGCCAATGAGACGAGTTGGATTGATTGAGTGTCCCATCAAATTAGCGATCGCCTGCTGAAATATCTGATTCCAGGTGAGGGGTGCTTCCTGTTTGATTTGACGGATTGCTTCGCTGTAGATTGTGAAGTCGCGTTCAACTTCCACAAGTTCCATCCCGATGAAATAGAATTGAGTGCAGTAACACTGAGCGCAATAGGCGGCAATCTCTAAATCTCCAGTTTCTAGCCCGATTTGATAAGCTGCAAGTAGTGGCTTGGTTATTTCTCTCACATACTGTTTCCAGTGAATGATGGAGATATTCACGACGAACAGTGTTCTAGCTCTGAGTGAATGAGTATTCGGCTGTGATAGTAGGCTCAAAGCGAGCTGTCCAAACTGGTAGCCAGTTTCAATGTCTCCGATTATTCCACAGAAAATTAATCCATACCATGCATACGCAGAGGGAGACACAAATGCATTACCATATTGGATCGACAAATTGACCTGTGTAGAGACCAGTAGAGGCATTAAATCAGGAGCAGCAATATAGGCAGCGAACGTTATCCTAGAGAGGATTCGCATTGCCGCTAACTTATTTGGATCGGTCATTTCTGGTAGATGAATTAACTCCTCGATTTGTCTGTTGCCACTCTCTGTGATTGTGTCTAGCTCAAGCTGAATACCCGCCTGACTCTGTTCTTCGGGAAGATTGATCCCCAGTTGCTGCAAAACTGGCAATGCAGTGTTGATCGCTCTCAATCGCTGATTTTGGGCAATGTCAGTTTGAATTTTGACTTCATACACTTTCATACTGTCAAGAACCGTTTTAGCTTCTTGGAGAACGATCGCGCCCCAGAATTCCACCTGCTCAAAATCACCACACAAATAGGCGATTTCTGTGGTTTCTGAATATAAGCCTAAGGTCAGATCATAGTTCGCTTGCCAGCTAGACGCTGCTAGCCATGCTCTGCCTGTCACTAAGTATTTCTTCGCGATACTATGAGCGATCGCTGCCTTTGCTTTCTGACCTGCTATTAAATTCAATCGAGCAATTTCATCTCGTTCTGATTGATCAGCCACAAGTTCAATGCCGTGATTCAGATGATCGACAATTTCAAACAGCCTAGCTGATAGTCGATCTGGCAAGGTTTTTGAAAGTAGATTGCGACCGATTTGGAGATGAACGACTTGCTTGTGCGACTCATCGATTGAGGTATACGCGGCTTGCTGCACGCGATCGTGTAAAAACTTATACTCTTGAATTAATAAGTTCTCGTCTAGTTCAGATAGCGGTTGAATTAATCCAGCAAGGATTGCTACCCGTAAATTCCGGAAAATCGTTTTCGGTGATTGGTCGCAAATGATTGATAACGTCTCTAAATTGAATTGGGCCCCGACACAGGCGGCTAAGCGGAGCATTTGCTGTATCACCTCTGGTAGCTTCTTCAACTTGAGCAGCAGCAACTCCACTACATTGTCAGTAATTGCTTGGGCTTGAATCTGAGCAATGTTCCATTGCCAGCGTAGGTGTTCAGCATCAAAGGTCAACAGATTTTCGCCATACAGCATTCTCAAAAATTCGTTGACAAAGAAGGGATTGCCCTCAGTTTTACTCAATACCAACTGGGCTAAGGAACTGACGGTGTCTACATCCTGACGCAGCGTCTCGGCAATTAACTGACTCAACGGCTCTAGCGTTAACGGGGCTAGGAACATTTCCTGTAGCACTACCCCTTGTTTTCGCAGTCTCTCCAATGTTAATATCAATGGATGCGTTGGATTCACTTCGTTATCTCGATAGGCTCCAATTAAAAATAGGAATTGGGCTTGCTCATCCAGCAGCATCAGCTCGATTAACTTCAGTGTTGCAGAGTCTATCCACTGCAAATCATCTAAAAAGATCACTAGGGGTTGTTCCTTTGAACAAAACACCCGCACAAACTTCTGAAAGATTCGATGAAAGCGATTTTGAGCTTCGGTTGCTTCAAGGAACGGTACGGGCGGTTGCTTACCAACAATCAATTCCACTTCCGGGATGATATCAATGAGAATTTGTCCGTTGTTTCCTAAAGCAGCCAGAAGCCGAGTTCGCCACTGTTTTAATTGGTCTTCTGGTTCACCCAGTAGTTGCTGCACCAATTTTTGCAAAGCATCGGCGATCGCGCTGTAGGGAACATTGCGCTGAAATTGCTCGAATTTACCAGAGATAAAATAGCCGCGCGATGCTGTGATGGGTTTATATATTTCCTGTACTAATGCTGATTTCCCAATTCCTGCGTAGCCAGAGACCAGCATCATTTCGACTTTGAAGGTTGAGTTACCTGGTTGTTCCCTCTCTAAAGTTGTTTCTAAATTGTTCTGTAAAGCAGCAATGCAATTGTCCTTCGGACACGCTACGCGAACAAACGCCGCCAATAACATTGCAACTTCCTGGTCTCGTCCATACAGTTTTTGGGGAATTTGAAACTGATCGGAAACGTCTTGAATACCCAATTGAATGTGCTCAATCTGACCTGTCTCTTCTAATTGCTTAACACAGATTTCTAAATCCGCTTTGATTCCCCAAGCACTCTGATAGCGATCCTCTGCATTCTTCGCCATCAGTTTCAGAATGATGTCTGAAACGGCTTTGGGAATTGTTGCATTTAGTTCATGAGGCGGAACCGACTGTTTAGCAATATGACAATGAACTAGCTCAAGGATATCCTTTGTTGAAAACGGCAGCTGTCCGGTGAGAAGTTCGTAAAATGTTACACCGAGCGAGTAAAAATCGGTGCGATAATCGAGTACACGGTTCATCCGCCCTGTTTGCTCTGGAGATAGGTAGGCGAGTGTCCCTTCTAAAACATGAGGGCTTTTGAAAGTCTGATTCGTGCGGTTAAATTGGGTAGCAATCCCAAAGTCAATAATTTTAACGACACTAGTATCCGGATTGAGGACAATGTTTCCAGGGTTGATATCCTTGTGAATGACATTGGCTGCATGGATTTTGCCTAAAATGTCTGTGAGGTCGATGGCAAGAGGTAAAAAAGTGGATAAAGGCATTGGACAGAAAGTCTCTGGGTTCCTCCGCATCCATTTATCTAGAGACTCTCCGCCAAAATCTTCTAAGAGAATGACGAGAGTGCGTTGATAGTCCTGCTGGCTATATGCTTTGACAACTCCTTTCTCTTTGAGGGAGTGGGTAATTTCATATTCCTGTCTGTAGCGGGTTAGTTCTTGGGGAGAGGGATAATCTTGCTTGAGCATTTTGACGATGATTGCTAGATCATCTTGCACTCTGATCCCCCGATACACCAAAGAAGCTGAACTCTCGTAGATTTTGGCACGGAAGGTAACTCCAGGTATGGCAATCATAGAACTCTTCCCCGATGAGTATATGAGCCGTATCACCAATTATATGATGCCATAGGTTCGCCAGTCACATAAGCGTTTAAATTGATAAATGCGTACAAGCTAAATTGTACATAGGTTTCAGCTTTTACTTCCTTGCTGCTTCTAGTCTGTTCTCTAATCCAGTCACATAACAGTCACATAAGAAATTATGCCCAGAATGGCACGTATCTAGCATGTTTTCGAGAGGTATTGTCTGGATCGTAATGTAATTGTAACAAAGTGACTTTACTATCGCCTATCCTTCTGCAAGAATGAATCAGTGTCTGTGCTTTATCTGGGTGATCGTGCTGGTTTTGTATGCTTGAAACGCGACACAGTATAAAATTACAATTGTCAGACTAATGTAATTGCCCTCAGAATTAGTTTAATTATTTATTAATTTGTGACGGCGGGGTCATTTTTATTATCTTTGGAAAACTTAATCAATATATTAACTACGGATTGATTTTGACTCAATCAAGTCATTTGTCGTGCCCTTAATATTTTCTTTACATATACTTGTATGTTAAATAATCCTTAAACTAATTTAACATGTTATATAAAAATATAACTATTCCGAAATTTATTTTCCCTAAACATATTGTTCCTTATGTTTTAGGAAGGTTTAAAATAATTCGTCGATATTATAGTGCATATAATAGACTTAAAAAACCATTTTCTAGTTCTCAAAAAAACATTTCTGACGAAATTACTACTTTTTTTAAGTCCCTTACAATCGATTTGGCTCTAAAATCTTTAGAAAGGGATGCGGTTTTTCTAGGTTTGAAACTTCCGCAACCAATCATCGCAGAAATTCAAGATTTTTCTAGGAATACTTTGTTAGCACAAGCAGATGGTTTGGCACATTTTTATTACAGTGACGTTAAAAATGGTTACTTACCAGATGGTAGAGCGGCTGTACAAGGTATTGCCATTAATCCATTAGAATGCAATGCCATTCAACAAATCGTCAATGACCCTGTTTTAAGATTAGTCGTAGAAAAATACTTAGGTTATTCTCCCACAAAAGTTTCCTCTCTTTTAAGATGGAGTTTTGTTTTAGAAATTCCGGATAAAATCAGAATGAGGCTGAATCAAGGAAATATTTATCACTATGATGTTGGCGAATTTAACTCAGTTTATGTCAACTTCTATTTATCCGACACAGATAAATATTCTGGGTCTCATGCAATGTTTAAAAGTTCTCATAACCACAAAACTCTCCAAATGTTGTTTAACTACGCCACACAGCCAGAAGAGGTTTTAATTCAGTATTATGGAAAAGAAAATGAACTAATAATAGAAGCCGAAGCAGGTTTTGGTTTTATTCAAGACCCTTACTGCTATCATAGAGCGATTCCACCTATTAAAAATGAGCGTTTGTTACTACAAATTCAATTTGCTTAAGTAGGTAGTTGGAATAAGTCAATCTTGGTTTGTGGTAGCAATGAGTGCGCTAAATTTTAAAGATTAGACTTTTGTCGTAAATATTTTTCTCACGCATTAGCGCAGCGTTAGCGAAGCGAAGCCGTCAGGCGTTAGACGCATTAGCGCAGCGCAGCGCAGCGTCAGCGAAGGCGTTAGCCGTTAGGCGCAAAGAAGAAGACTTTGGCAAGAAGTCTATTAATTAAGCTCCGCAGAAGTCTAAAATATGTTGAGCCGTAATTTTCGGTTGTTCTAAATGCGGAACATGACCACTATCCTTAATCCAGATTAGCTGACTGTTTGGGATGGCTGCACGAAATCGCTGGGCATCTTTTATACCCAGTATCCGATCGGAGTCACCCCACAAAATCTGTGTTGGTTGTTGAATTTGCGCTAGTTTATCCGATTTAAAAGCAGTGTAGCCACCACTTTTAGTAAAGGTAATTAAGGCTGTATTCCAGCTTGGCATTTGTACGTGTAGTGCGGCACACAGTTGAGCATCCAGCGACGCTAATTGTCTATTTTTATAAGCAGCACGAGAAATGCTGGCGCGGACATTCGGGTTACGCAAGAACTGTGTGGCTAAATAATCTAACGGTGGAACCATTAATTTAGTCGGCGGACCACCACCTGTTAATCCCGCGCTGTCAATTAAAACCAACTTCTGGACTGCTTCTGGATAAGTCAGGGTAAAATCAATCGCCGTCGCCCCTCCCATCGAAGCCCCAACCAAAATTACCGGCTGGGAAATCAATGTTTTCCAAAACGTATGCAAATGGGTTTTAATCGCCGTAGGACTAAATGGTATTCCGGCTGGTCTCTCAGTAAACCCAAAACCCAATAAATCTATCGCCCAGGTTTCCCGCTTGACTGCTAGTAGTGGTAAAAGCCGACGAAATTCCAATAAAGAACTATCGAAACCGTGAATTAATAGTATAGGCGTACCACCACTACCTTGTTGGACATAGGTGGTGGCAATTGGTTGACTGCTTAAAGGAGTCGCGATCGCTTGTATGAGTATACTTTTAGCAAGAGCGATCGATTCATTTTCTGTAAGTTGCCCAACTGTGCTTGGAAGAAAAGTAGGATACATAAGCTTTATTTTACCTTACAGTGACAAATCAATTATTGTAAATGTATTTCAGGAAACACCGTGACACAAGTGCAGGTTGCCAATTAAAATCTGCACTACGCGGTAACTTAGGCTGTAAGTTCCACGGGGTATCCGTTTTGGTTGAGTGTGACGTGACTTTGCCGTTAAAATACGTTATTATGATCTAAGGGATTTTAATCAGTTATAAAAGATAAACGTATTTTGATGGCAAAATATCCCCAAGATGGCATTAAAAAAATTTAATATCTATAATGAAGAGGAAGAAGTAGAGTTATATGACTCTGTTGTCATGCTCTCTAAGCAGGAAAAACGCTCTATCAATTAACAAATCAAGTTTTTATTGATAGAAGCTATGACATCGCTGTTGATGTACTGAGTTGTTTAATTGCTAGCAATTGTCTGCGGAAAAATGCCACTTTGAGTCGCTTGCTGACTCTTTGTGTCAGTATTGTCTCTAGTCTTAAATAAAATATCGGAGCATAGCCATGATATCAATAATAGTGGTTGCATTTTTTCTGATTGTGAGTGCGATCGCGCTTATAAATGACATCAGAAAAGTCCGCAATTGGAAAACTCCCACAGCAAATCCAACTATCTACAACCCAGACGAAATTGAAATTGGCTCGTACAAAGATTTTAGTCGAGACTATTCAGGAACTACCTGTAATGTAGACTCACAAAGTGACGAAGCTGGAACTTGTCCTTCTGAAGTTGACTTTGGACACGCTCTTCACAGCATGGGAGACGGATTTCATTCTGAAGTTGACTTTGGAAACGCTCTTCACAGCATGGGAGACGGATTTCATCATTGAGAATATCTTGACAGAGACAGCCAAGAATGACAACATGTGCAAAAAAACAATCGTTTATCAGCAAGTATTAGTTGCGTTTTAGTTGCAGATTGTGGTTACTCTTGTAGAGTCGCTAGTTTTACCCAGGTTATAATTAAGCTATTCTCGTAATGCTTTTGTAAGATCATCATGAGTCAAATTCTCACCTTAGAAATAAATGAACAGGTATTTGCCGCCATTCAACGACGAGCTGAAACAATCGGTATTTCTCCAGAACGATTAGCAGCAACATTACTGGAGCAGCAATTTACTGAAGCTTTAAAGTTACTCCTGGATGAAGCTGAGAGAGATGCAGCACGGGCAAAATTTGAGCGCCATTTTGGGACGCTGAAACTGAATGATTCAATGAGTTTAGATAACGATAGCATTGATGCTGATTTAGCTAGAGAGTATGCTAGTACTCATGAGGGAGAATAATGCTCCTTGATACGTCCGGCTTGCTTTGTCTGCACTTCTCAGCTCAACCTTTACATACACAAGCTTGCGTTGAGTATCAAAAAGCGGCAGTTCGATTGACTCACAGTTACATTGTTGCAGAGTATGTAGCACTAGCCAATGCAAGACGTTTTTCACGTTCCTCAGCTCTTAATTTCGTAGTTGATCTGCTAGACAGTCCAGATGTGGAAACTGTGTGGGTTGACGAGTCGTTACATCGAGCAGCAGTTGAGTTACTGATTATGCGTCAGGATAAGAGTTATTCGCTTTGCGATGCGGTCAGCTTTGTTTTGATGCGTCAACGCAGAATTACTCAGGCATTGACGACTGACCGGCATTTTGAGCAAGAAGGATTTGTGCGTTTGCTATAGTCAGCCAGCTGGAGCAACCTGGTTGCAGTACTGGACATAGGTGGTGGCAATTGGTTGACTACTTAAAGGAGTCGCGATAGCTTCGCTGACCTTACGGTACGCCTGTCTTTGCATACTTTTAGCAAGGGCGATCGATTCATTTTCTGTAAGTTGCCCGACTATGGCAGGAAGAAAAGTAGGATACATAAGCTTTATTTTACCACATCTGGCAGCGATACGTGGAATCTGCTTTGATGGAACTGGATATCACCTATCTGCAATTTGTCTTACTCGCCGGGATTGGCTGGCTCAAGAGTGAAGGAAACACTGTGACGCAAGTACATGTTGCCGATTTCTGTAAAATTGACGCGATGTTAGTTTCCCAAGTCGTGCGTAAATTAGAACAGAAGCAGTTAGTCCAACGATTGCCACATCCCACTGATACAACGAAGACGCTGGATTTAACTGTTGATGGCAAACAAGTTCTCGCTCAAGCACTTCCGCTCATTGAGAAATTGGATGCTCAGTTTTTTAAGTGCGGCGATCGCTCTATTCTGCTAACTGAGTTAACTAACCTATATCGCAGCGTCAACT
>JBBQRU010000111.1:0-18566 GCA_038214545.1 Cyanophyceae cyanobacterium
ATGTATAAATACTTAGCAAATATTTCACTCTGTTGTTTATTAATAGCGACGACAACGCTCACAGGCTGCAGTTTTCTTAATAAAAGTGGTGTCGGTACAACGCCAATTCAAAAAGTGATCAAGACGCCATCTGACTATCAAAAAGTTACAATTCATGGCAAGGTCACAGACCAGGTTGCCGTACTGGGTAAAGGTGCTTATAAATTAACGGATGAAACTGGTTCTATCTGGATATTAACAGATAAAGGAACGCCAGCGATGAATCAAAGCATAGCTGTGACAGGTCATCTGCAAAAAGGGTTTGTCTTCGGAGGGCAAAACTTTGGTCTTTCACTGGTTGAAGAAACCCGAGTTGATTAAGATTGTAAGAGGCATCAAGTTTTGGCTGTTTGTTGCAAATAAATCACTAGCTGCTCTCCTGCACTATCAATGTGTACTTTCAGTAGGCTAAGAGCAGTTTTTGTATCTCCTTGGCTACAAGCTGCCAAAATTTGATAATGTTCTTTCTGTGGTTCTAAATAATCCCTCTGCGCCATTTGCATCCGCACATAGCGATCTACATTAATGTGAAGCATTTTTATCATTGCTAGTAGTCGCGGACGTTCAGATGCGGCATAGAGTGTGGCATGAAATTCCCAGTTGAGTTGTGTCCAGTAAGCCGCATCTGTTGTTTGTTCTATCGCGGATTGAATCACTGTTGCTTTTTCTAAGTCAGATTTATTTAGTTTGGGAATCGCCAGTTCCAGTGCTTTCACTTCTAATGCACTCCGAATCTCATAGATTTCTTGCGCTTCTACACTCGTCAGCACTGAGACAATCGCGCCACGATTGAGATGGAGTGTCACCAAACCTTCTGCTTCTAACTGTCTTAGCGCTTCTCGTACTGGAATGCGACTGACTCCAAAATGTGTTGCAATTTCATCCTGTCTTAGGGATTGTCCTGACTCATAAGTACCTCGCAGGATTGCTGTGCGTAAAGCATCGGCGATTAAATCTGGGGTACTACGTTGTTGCAGCACATTGGCTGCTAAATCCTTGTTGTGCATAATTTATATTGTATATTGGATATTGTATACGATTTTTACCCTCCGGACGACAGTTATGAGCATTCGACCTCAAAGCGATCGCGTCATCATCTTCGACACAACCCTCAGAGATGGCGAACAATCACCAGGTGCAACACTGAATGTGGAAGAGAAGCTAGCTATTGCTCATCAACTTGCTCTATTAGGGGTGGATGTAATTGAGGCGGGATTTGCTGTGGCGAGTCCTGGCGATTTTCAAGCTGTGAAGACGATTGCGGAACTGGTTGGCGCTGATGGGGGACCAATCATTTGCAGTTTGGCGAGAGCCACCAAGCACGATATTCAGACTGCAGCGGAAGCATTGAAGCCAGCGGTGCGTCCGAGAATTCATACGATGATCTCAACTTCTGATATTCATTTGCAGTATCAGCTGAAAAAGACTCGTAGCGAAGTCAGAGCGATCGCGTCAGAAATGGTGGCGTATGCGAAATCTTTTGTCGATGATATCGAATTCTCGCCAATGGATGCGAGTCGAACAGAACCAGAATTTTTGTATCAGGTAATTGAGAGCGCGATCGCATCAGGCGCAACCACGATCAATATTCCCGATACCGTCGGCTACTGTACACCCAAAGATATGGGATTACTAATTCAAGGTATCCGAGAAAACGTCCCGAATATCTCACTCGCAATTCTTTCCGTCCACACCCAAAATGATTTAGGTTTAGCAACCGCCAACGCTTTGGCCGCGATCGAAAACGGTGTGCGCCAGGTAGAATGCACAATTAATGGCATCGGAGAGCGGGCAGGAAATGCTGCATTAGAAGAGATTGTAATGGCTTTGCAGGTGCGTAAAGCCTATTTCAACCCTTATTTTGGTCGTCCAGCGGAATCAGAAGCTCCCTTGATGAATATCAAAACCACAGAAATTTACAAAACTTCGTGTTTAGTTTCGCAATTAACAGGGATGCTAGTACAACCAAATAAAGCAATTGTCGGAGCCAACGCCTTTGCTCATGAATCGGGAATCCACCAAGATGGTATCCTCAAACATCGCCAAACTTACGAGATTATGGCATCTACAGACATTGGTCTGCCAGAAAATCGGATAGTTTTGGGTAAGCACTCAGGAAGAAATGCTTTCCGCACCAGATTGCAGGAATTAGGTTTCGATCTCAACGAAGCCGACTTAAACAAAGCCTTCATGCGATTCAAGGAAGTCGCCGACAAGAAAAAGGAAATGTCAGATTGGGATTTAGAGGCGATTGTCCGCGATGAAACGCAAATCCAAGTAGAAAGTGGCTTTCGACTCGAATATGTCCAAGTCACTTGCGGCGACTATACTTGTCCAACAGCAACAATCACAGTTGTCACTCCAGATGGGACAATCCGCACCGATGCAGTTGTCGGGGTGGGACCAGTGGATGCAGTATATCAAGCAATTAATCGCCTAGTCCAAATTCCCAATCAACTCATTGAATTTTCTGTCCAGTCCGTGACCGAAGGTATTGATGCGCTGGGAACGGTGACAATCCGCTTGCGGTATGAAGAGCAAATTTTTTCCGGTCAAGCCTCTGACACCGATATTGTCGTTGCCGCAGCTTACGCTTATATGAACGCACTCAATCGCCTCTACCAGCAGTTGCAATCTGTGGCAGATTTACAATTTGTAGAAAGTTCGCTTTCAGGCTAAAGCCTGAAGCTACACGAACAAAGCCTGCCTCCGCAGGCTTCAATTATTTCCAGCCTGCGGAGGCAGGCTTTGTTCGTATAGCCACACCCTTAAGGGTGTGGGTGTGGGTGTGGGTGTGGGTGTGGGTGTAAACTAACGATCGCAGTGAGATGATAAAAGTATGGCAATTGGCATTTGGGTATTAGGCGATCAACTTTGGGCAGAACAATCAGCACTTTCTAGTTGCGTTGACCAAAAAGAGCGATCGCCTGTAATTTTCATCGAATCAATGCATCATGCCCAAGAATTGCCTTATCATCTCCAAAAATTGGTATTAGTCTGGTCAGCGATGCGTCACTTTGCCCAAGAGTTACGTGAATCTGGCTGGGATGTCACCTATGCTGCGAGTGCGCCGGACTTCAAAATTCCGCTGCTAGAGTGGATTGAGAACCATCAAATTACTGAATTGCGGGTGATGACTCCGACGGATCGCCCCTTCACTAAATTAATTCAAAACCTCAAACTACCTTGCCAAATTACATTTACAACTAGCAATCGCTTTATTTGGACAGACGCAGCCTTTATAGAGTGGGCGAATTCGCGCAAAAGACTGGTAATGGAGGATTTCTACCGCGAAGGACGACGACGGTTTAATATTCTCATGGTCGAAGACCAGCCAGTCGGAGGACGTTGGAACTTTGATCGCGAAAATCGCAAACCTCCTAAAGGCAAACTCACCACCCCAGAAGCGTTGTGGTTTGAACCGGATCAGATCACCCAAGAAGTTATTGACTCTTTAAAACAGTCTCCAGAATTCAAAAACAGTCAAGATTACTGGCAAATAGAACCGTTTCAGTGGGGTGTAACCCGACAACAAGCGTTGAAGGTGCTAGAATTTTTTGTCCAAACCCGTTTATCTGACTTCGGTCCTTACCAAGACGCGATGGTAATGGGAAAACAGACAATGTGGCATGGTATGCTTTCTGCATATCTAAATATTGGATTACTGCATCCACTAGAAGTAATAGAAGTGGCTGTACAAGCTTATTCCCAAAATCAACAGTGGAGTTTAAATAGTATTGAAGGTTTTATCCGGCAAATTCTCGGCTGGCGCGAGTACATGCATGGAATTTACCTACATATGGGAGAAGACTACCCAAACAGTAACTTTTTTAATCACACCCAGCCTTTACCTGCCTTCTACTGGACAGGTGAAACCAAGATGAATTGCCTGCATCAAATTTTGACACAAGTTAAAGAGACAGGATACGCGCATCATATTCAGCGATTGATGGTGTTGAGTAATTTTGGTTTAATTGCCGGTATTTCCCCGCAAGAACTGCAAGACTGGTTTCACACCGCTTTTATTGACGGTTATGATTGGGTGATGCAAACGAATGTGATTGGCATGGGGCAATTTGCGGATGGCGGACTAATGGCGTCAAAGCCCTATGCAGCCTCAGCTAATTACATTAACAATATGAGTAATTATTGCCAGTCTTGCGTGTATAATCAGCGCGAGCGGACTGGTGAAAATGCTTGCCCCTTCAACTTCTTCTATTGGGATTTCTTGGATCGCCATTATGACAAACTCAAACTCAATCATCGCATGGGTCAAATTTTATACAATGTGAAGCGATTTAGTGATGAAGAGCGGGAATTAATTCGTCAACAAGCAGCCCAATGGCGAGCAAATCATCTGCAAACTGAATATTTTTTACCATCTACGCCGCCCAGACCCACAACATAACACTTTTTAAAAATCAATATAACTAAAGGAGTAGATTTTTGCTAGCAGCGCTTACAATATTTGATATCCGGGTAAATACTGATTTATTTTATCAAATATCCCTGACAACTACGTATAATCTCGTAAAATGATATAAGATAAAAAAAAAGGTCGGTGTAGCCCCCGACCTCATTCAGCAACTGTCCGTTTGGTTTACAAATCTAATATCGCTTTTTTTCGGCAACTTGTGGGTATAACAAGTTACTTTAAACGTATTCGTGTAAGTATTCGGGCAGGTAACTTGTTAATTCCACATTCTGAAGATGTAAAAGCCGCGTACAAATGCTAAATGAATGAGTCCGGAGGCTAAGACCAGTAGTTATTCACGAAATTTAATTGCCACTTTTTTAGTAAATTAAGCCCAATTTACCGCTTTTCTGATTCAGATATGGGGCACAACATTGTTGTGTCCCTATAATTACCTAAGTAGAAATACTCTCACTTCAATTTAAAATTCCTTCCTTCTGTGCCATTGATCGCATCAAATCAACAACACGATTGGAATAACCCCATTCATTATCGTACCAAGCCACAACCTTAAAGAAATTAGCGTTTAGCTCAATTCCGGCACCAGCGTCGAAGATACTAGAACGGCAATCGCCTCGGAAATCGTTAGAAACCACCTGTTCCTCTGTATAGCCTAAAATCCCTGCCATTTCGCCAACGGATGCTTGCTTCATCGCCATGCAGATCTCTTTGTAACTAGTAGATTTAGCAGTTTTGAAGGTCAAGTCAACCACAGACACATCCGGAGTCGGGACGCGCAAAGCCATTCCCGTAAGTTTTCCTTTCAACTCCGGTAAAACTAGAGCCACAGCTTTTGCGGCTCCAGTGGAAGAAGGGATAATATTCTGAGAAGCACCGCGTCCACCTCGCCAGTCCTTTTGACTGGGACCGTCAACTGTCGGTTGAGTCGCAGTCATTGCATGAACAGTGGTCATCAAACCCTCAGTTAAACCAAAACTATCATTTAACACCTTGGCGACAGGAGCCAGACAATTAGTGGTGCAACTAGCATTAGAGACGATTGTATCTTTCGCTGGGTCAAACAGATGATGGTTCACACCGACTAATAAGGTAGGTACTTTGTCGGGAGATTTTGTTGGCGCAGAAATTACCACTCGCTTTGCACCTGCTTGTAAATGCTTAGCCGCACCCACATCATCTGTAAAAAATCCCGTCGCCTCAACTACATAATCAGCACCCCTTTCACCCCAAGGTAATTCAGCCGGATTTCTGAGAGATGTACAAGGAATAAATTGACCATCAATGACTATTCCGCCATCTGTTGCTTCAACCTCGCCGTCAAACCTGCCGTGAGTTGAGTCGTATTTGAATAGATAAGCCAGGTTGTCTGGTGATACTAAGTCGTTAATCCCGACAAACTCGATATCGGGGTTTTTCACTCCAGCCCGCAATACCAGTCGCCCAATCCGACCGAATCCATTGATTCCGACCTTTAACTTAGCCATGTCAAAAACTCCTGTGAAGAATGAGTACAAGTTACTATTCGGTTTCAAAATACATCGTGTTCAAAGATACATTTAACTGCTTGTTGCAGCCTCCTGCGGGAGTAATACTCGCGATTTGCCGAGATCAGAGTGACAATAGATAGTGCTTTATCATGAATTATTGTTGCAAAATATTAAATAAAACAAAATAAATTTACAGATAGTGACTTACCATGAACAATAGTTTTCAATTTTTAAAAAAATAAACCATATTTAATTAAGAAATAGTAATAAATATGACGATTAGCTCAAAACGCGAATTAACATATGAACCCATAAGATTCAAAACTTACGTGTCACAATTAGGACAAGATATATTAAGGTGTAGGCTGTAACTTTAGATAAAGACCGTTCGGGAAGTTGAAAATACAAAGTCAAAGATTTTGTTAAGAATTCAAAGCAGTAAGATCAGACATAGATATGATTGTCTATCTTTTAGCTCTATAGAGTTCAATTGACTTTTCCCATGTAGTTCAAAAAGGAGTGTATCTTCAATGACCAGACGCAATAAAAAATCAACCCAACCGAAGTCTTTTAATCTTAGAGATATGATTAATCAAGTCTCAACCAGATGTCCGATTTGTTGTGTTCTTCCACCACACATGTTGGAACACATTGCCGAAAACGGTAGTAGCGAACAGCGGCAATGGGCATTTCAAACCCTGAGTCTCTCGGCACAATTTCGCGGTCGCCGGGATGTCGTGGGAGGTACAGCCTTCATGGCCCCAGCAGGCGAGAAACGACGCACTATTTACAACGCCAAGAATGGCACCGAACTCCCCGGTAAGATAGTGCGGGCGGAGGGAGATCCGGCAACTGGCGATTTAATGGCGGATGAAGCTTATGATGGTGCCGGAGCAACTTATGATTTTTACCAAGAGGTATTTGGACGAAATTCTGTTGACAATAATGGGCTGCGCTTAGATTCAACAGTTCATTACAACACCAAATATGACAATGCCTTCTGGAATGGCAGTCAAATGGTCTACGGTGATGGAGATGGTAAACTTTTTGACCGTTTTACTAAGTCGATCGATGTGATTGCCCATGAACTGACTCATGGCGTCACCCAGCATGAAGCAGCTTTAGTCTATTCTGGTGAATCGGGAGCGCTGAATGAGTCGATGTCTGATGTCTTTGGATGTTTAGTAAAACAACGATTAAACAAACAAACAGCAGAGCAAGCTGACTGGATTATCGGTGAGGGTTTATTCACAAAGCAAGTCAAAGGTGTGGGTATCCGCTCAATGAAAGCACCAGGAACAGCATACGACGATCCAGTACTGGGAAAAGATCCTCAACCCGCCCATATCGATAAAATTTACACAGGTGTCCGAGATAATGGTGGCGTACACATCAACTCAGGTATTCCCAACTATGTCTTTTACCTAGTGGCGACCAAAATTGGTGGTAACGCTTGGGAAAAAGCCGGGAAAATTTGGTACACAGGTTTATGCAAACGCATCGACTCAAAAGCAACTTTTAAACAAGCTGCAGAGACGTTAGTTAAAGTTGCTGGCGAACTTTATGGCGATGGTGGTGCGGAACAAAAAGCCGTGAGTGAAGCATGGAAAGAAGTCGGAGTTTTATAGAGGTAATGAAGTGGAGTGTACACGGCGTCATCTAATTGTCGTTATCTGGGGAATGCTGCTAGTTTTTGTCTCCGGCTGTATGCCTGTAGAAAACAATAACGTGCACGTTTCCCTAGAACGTAGTGGCGGCTTTGCCGGAGTACCTACTACAAAAACCTTTGACACTGCGAATTTAGGTGCCGACGAAGCTCAACAACTCCGTCAACTCGTAAAAACTGCTGATTTCTCTAATTTACCAGAAGCGATCGCATCACCTAGCAATGGGAGCGATCGTTTTCAATATAAATTGACAGTAGTTGAACATGGTCAGCAACATACCGTCACCGTGAGTGAGACTACAGTCCCAAACTCGTTACAACCACTCATTCAATGGTTGTCTAACAAGGATGAAAGGAGGGGGTAAGTGGAGAAGTGGAATAATTATGGTACCTTGGTCGCAGCACAATCCGCACTGCGTCAAAGCGAAGCTAGATTCCGCGCCATCTTTGAGCGTTCATGTACGGGTATCGGACTGGCAGATATCAAAGGACAAATCATCGATAGCAATTCAGCGCTGTGTGAGATGTTAGGTTACAGCCGCGAAGAACTGCGCGGGAAGCGTTTTATTGATTGTCTCAGCGCCGATGAAGTCCAAATAGATGAATTTAATTACGTACAAAGTATTTTTGCGGAGGGATTAAAAAATCCCGGTGCTACTTTCACATTTCAATATCGATGTCGCCATCAGGATGGTTCTTGGCGTAATGTTGAAGTCTCCGGCTGTAATCTACTGGACGATCCGAACGTGGAGGCAATTGTGATCAATAATCGATATATCACAGAACGTCACCGCTACGAAACTGAAATGTGCCAAGCTAGAGATGCAGCAGAAGCTGGTAGTCGCGCCAAGAGTGAATTTTTAGCAACGATGAGTCACGAGCTGCGGACACCATTAAATGCCATTATGGGTTTGTCTCAGCTACTACAACAAGAATTGTTTGGCTCGCTCAACGAGAAACAGAAGGAATATATCGACTGCATTTATAGCAGTGGTGAGCATTTGCTCGCACTAATTAACGATATCCTGGATTTGTCAAAGGTAGAAGCCGCGAAAGAAGAACTGATTCTCCAGGAAGTGCCAGTACAACAATTATGTGACTATGCAGTGAGAATGGTACGCGATCGCGCCTACGAACAAGGATTACAATTAACAACTGAAATAGATCCTCAAGTCGTAACTTTAATTGCTGATGAGCAGCGAAGCAAACAAATGCTACTCAATCTTCTCACCAATGCCATCAAGTTCACCCCCTCCGGTTCGGTATCACTACAGGTTAAAAAAGTCCTGCAAGGAACTGAGTTTATGATTGCCGATACAGGTATTGGTATCGCTACAGACCAACTAAACTTACTATTTCAACCATTCCAGCAACTAGACAGTCGGCTAAACCGTCATTATGAAGGAACTGGTTTGGGTTTAGCTTTGACGCGCAAATTAGCACGTTTGCACGGTGGCGATGTCACAGTTGAATCAAGTTTAGGAGTGGGTAGTCGATTTACCTTATTTTTCCCCGATCACTTTGTCTCAGATCAGGAAGAAGACAAAATAGAAAATATTTCCCCCACTCCAGCTACTTTCACCAAAAAGCAAATTTTGATTATGGAAGAGGACGATCGCACTGCCAAAACCTTGCAAGATTATTTAATGTCAATTGGCTATCAAGTTGAACGGATAGCTCACAAAAGTGATTGTTTACAGCAGGTGCTTACGCGACAGCCAGATTTAATGCTCATCGATATGCAGTCCCAAGACCATGCCAACATAGATTTATTGCACAGTCTGCGTCAAGAACCAATGTTAAAAGACTTAATAGTCGTCGTTGTCATTCCAAGGGAAATAGCAGGCGAATCCTGGCTCAAAGCTGGTGCTCATGATTGTCTATTTAAACCAATTGGTATTGTCCAACTAGAGTCAATCTTAATGCGACACATTCATTGAACGGTAGAGACGTGTTTATCAAATCAGCTGTAGCCTGTGGATCGCCGGACACTAACACTGCGAAAAATCAAACTTGCTGACCAAGAACGTTATGCTTCAGCTTTTATCCATAAAGAATAATAAAAATATTAATTTGTATGTTAATTTACATAATATTCTTGTAAAATCTCTATATTCTTTTGCTATGCGCCACCGATGCTTTACTCAAATTAAGTTACTGCGTTGGAATCACTTCAGTTCAATGGTGATAGCAATAAGTACTTTTGTCGGAAGCGCAAATTATGCTTTTGCTCAAATTGTTCCAGATCGCACTCTCGGCGCAGAAGGTTCCCGCCTCACCACTAATGTCCAAATTAGAGGTGCGCTAGCTGACAGTATTTCTGGTGGTGCCCAACGTGGCAGCAACCTCTTTCACAGTTTTAGTCAGTTCAACATTAATAATGGGCAACGAGTGTATTTTGTCAACCCCGCTGGTATCCAGAATGCGATTGTGCGGATCACCGGAAAGGAAGGTTCAAATATTCTGGGAACCTTGGGAGTAGATGGAAATGCAAACTTATTTTTACTCAATCCGAATGGAATTATATTTGGAAAAAATGCCCGCCTAGATGTGCTTGGCTCTTTTGTCGGAACCACTGCTTCAGCATTCAAATTTGGCGATCAAGGGATTTTTAGTGCCACAGATCCACAAGCACCAACTTTATTAACCATCCAACCTTCAGCTTTGTTATTCAATCAAATTGAACCAGGAGCAATCGCAGTTCAATCAGGATCGCAATCAAACGGAGGTCTAGCAGTCCCTCAGGGTAAAAATTTACTCTTGGTGGGTGGAAATATTCTGCTGGATGGTGGCAAAGTATTCGCAGGGCGAATTGAGTTAGGTGGGTTAGCTCAGAGTGGAGCAGTAGATTTAACTTCTAATACTGATGTGTGGCAGTTAAATTTCCCAGAGGGTTTACTCAGAGCCGATGTAGTGCTGCAAAACAACGCCGCTGCACAGACAACAGGAGGAGGTGCCGTCGCTGTTTATGCTCGCAACCTCAACCTGACGGGAAATAGCACGCTTGCTTCACAGCTATTAGCAGGGCAAGAAAGTGCGGGTACTCCGGAAGATGTGCTTGTTAATGCGACAGGTAATGTTAGTTTAGATAGCAACAGTAGTATTAATAATGTTGGTGTTGCCAACTCTTTAGGGAACACTGGAAATATTAAAATCGATGCTCAGTCAATTCGTCTCACCAATGGCGGCCTAATTAATACTAATAGTCAAAGAAATATAGGCAGTATTCGCCTCAATGCGGCAGCTGACATTACGCTAGATGGGAGTTCTATTTATACGTTTGGATATCCGAATTCGATTGCCAACAGTGGCGACATCACCGTCACGGCTCAAACGATTAAGTTGAGTAACAAATCCGGGATTATTTCTGGCAATCTTGGGCAAGGGCAAAGTGGACAGACGACTTTACAAGCTCAAGACGCCATTTCACTCTCTGGTGGTAGTTCTATTTTAAGTAATTCCTCTTCTAGAAATATCAATCAAAAAAGTGGGGATATTGAAATCAAAGCGCGATCGCTTTCACTTACTGGTGATGCTAGTGGTGGTCCATATACAGGCATCAGTGCTGATAATTTCGGTAAAGCTCCATCGGGAAATATTCGGATTACCACAGACGGCTCGATTTCATTGAATAACGCTAGCATTACATCTTCCACAACCGGTCAAGGTGATGGCGGGAATATTCAGATTCAGACACAATCGCTATCTCTCAAAAATCTTGCTCAATTGAATACTAGTAATACGGGACAGGGAAATGCTGGCGATATATTCGTAAAGGCTCAAGATACGATCTCCCTCGCTAGTGGTAGTTTCATCGCTAGCAATATAGGCAGTCTCCAGAAACAGCCAGCCCAAGGTAAAGTTGGGAATATTCAACTAGAAGCTAGAGCCGTGTCCTTTACGGATGGAGCGCAATTGCAAGCTGATTTCTTTTCTGGTGCTAAGGGGAATCCTGGTGTAATATCGATCAACGCTCAAGACACTGTTTCTTTTACAGGCACAAGCACTGGGATATTGGCCAATGTAAACTTTGGGGCAGTGGGAAATGGCAGCGATATCAGTATTAATACCAGATCGCTTTCTCTGAAAGACGGGGCTATATTAACTACTAGCAATTCGGGACAGGGAAATGCTGGCAATATATCCGTGAAGGCTCAAGATACCATCTCCCTCGCTAGTAGTTTAATCATCAGCAATATAGGCAGGCCCCAGAAACAGCCAGCCCAAGGTAAAGTGGGTAATATTCAGCTAGAAGCTAGAGCCGTTTCCTTGACTGATGGGGCACAACTGCAAGCTGGTTTATTTTCTGGTACTCAGGGAAATTCTGGCATTGTCTCTATCAAGGCTCAAGATACTGTTTCTTTTACAGGTGCAAACAGTGGGATCTTTACTAATGTAGAATCAAACGCAGTGGGTAATGGTAGCGATATTCAAATATCTGCGGGGTCAGTTTCTTTGACTAATGGTGGTGTGATTCAAGCCAGCAATGCTGGACAGGGAAATGGTGGAGGTATTAATATTAGTGCCGGATCGCTTTCTCTTGAGCAAAGTCGTATATTAAGTCAAGAGTCAGAAAGTGGTGTGGGAAATGCCGGTAGTATTGATATTACCGGGCGATCGTTTTCTCTGCAAAATCGTAGTTTATTGTCAACCAGTAATATTGGGAATGGGGCTGCAGGCAATATTAACATTACAACGGCTGAGAACAGCCTGGTGGGTAACAATGCATTTATTCGGGCTGATACTCAAGGGGGTCAGGGCAACATTGCCATCCGTTCCGGCGACTTAATCCTATTCCGCAATGGCAATATTACAACTAATGCTACAGGCAATAATGTTATTGGCGGTAATATCAATATTGATACTGGCGTTTTTGCCACTGTCGGAAATAGCAACATCAGCGCCAACTCTATTGATTCTCGTGGTGGTAGAGTCAGGATTAATACTCAAGGTGTTTTCCGTTCCGCCGATAGTCAGATTAGCGCTACTGGTGCCAGTCCCGATCTGAACGGCATTGTACAAATTAACACTCCAGGTATTGATCCTAGCCGTGGTTTGTTGACCCTGCCAACAGTTGTGGAAGATACTTCCAAGCTAATTGCTGCTAAATGTGCCGCCTTTGATGGTCAAGGTAATAGCTTTATCATTACTGGACGCGGTGGTTTACCTCCAAATCCTTATGAACCCCTGAGCGGTGATGTCATTTGGACAGATAGTCGTCAGTTAGAGACAATGCGACCACATCAATCACAAATATCTACAGCTAAACCTCCCTCACAACCCAAAGCGATGGAATTTATCCCTGCAACTGGTTGGGTCTTTCATAGCAACGGGGAAGTAACACTTGTATCAAGTGCAAATAATTCAAGGTTTGCCTCGCCTAATACCATTGCAACGAAATGTAGATAAAAACTTGCAGTATTGTTTTAGTAACTATACTCTAACTTCTGAATAATAACGTTATACTTCAGCTTTTAGCCTTCCTTAAAACTGGGGATAATTGGTGCCATGCTTTCACTAAATTACCCTGCATCAAAGCTGTAATCCCATCTAGAGCTTGGAGTTCGCGTAATTGAGGATTTTTGGCTAAAGCGGGTGCGAGAGACTGATGGGCGGCTTGTGGTTGCCAATTGTAGAGTTGCACAAAGGCAAGATAAGCATAGGCGTAGGGATTTTGTGAGTCTAGCTGAATTGCTTGTTGTAGAGACGCGATCGCTCCTGAAACATTACGCTTCAACACATTAGCTAAACCTAAACCATAAGCCCAATCACGATTAGGAGAAGATTGTAATCGATGTGCTAGAGTTAACTGCGCTTGCACTAAGTAATCCTGAATCGGATCGTATTGATTAATTCGCCCAATTTCGGCAAATACTTGCCCTAAATCCTTTAATCCATTAGGCAACAAAGCGGCTTGTGTCCGCAGCTGAGTCAGCAAATCTAATTCCGGTGCTTTAATTGCCGTCGCCTGTGGATCAATTGTCACACTAACAGGAGGAACCGAGAGCAAGTAACTTTTACCGGACACACGGTTGAGGTATTTCGCTACCAGCGTGTAAGTTCCGGTCGGTATATTCGCTGGTGGTAACATTGCTGTCCTTTCTGTGACTTGAAATGTACCCTGTAAATTTGCGGTAGGTTGAATTGTACCCATCCCAATACCGTGATCGTGTATCCACGACTGGGAATTTTTCCCTTCTCCCAACCATGTCAATAACACTAACCCAGATTGTAAATCTTCCCCAGCACCAGACCATTCATAGGTAACTGGCACAGGTATTCCCGGTGGGACTCTCTCTGGTACAGTTACTTTTGACAGCGTAATTGTCGATGCTTTGCCGGTCTGTCGTTGAACTTCAACAGTAGGTGTTTGCTGGTGATAGAGTTTAAGTTGACTTTTATCAGGGAGATTCCAAGTTTGCTGAAGTTGAAAATCAGGTGATGTCTCCACACCTTGCGTCATCGCTGCTTGCGATTCCGGAACTGAGCCTTGGTCACCAGTTTTAGTGAGAAACCACTTTAGCGATCGCCGATCCTGCTCAATCAACTTGGCTTTTGTCCCTACCTGACGCCCATAAACTTGAAAATTCTGGAGTGCGCCATAATAATTGAAATTATGCTGATTAATTGTGCCAGTTGAAGGCAATACTCCCAATGTAGAGCGCAGATACGGTTCGGTCGCAATAATTTTGCTAATCACCTGTCGATGTGGTAACTCAATTCCTTGATCGGGATGGTGCTGACCATTAGGACTGATAACTTGAGCTATTTGGTCACCGAAACCACTAATCGGAAAAACATTCACTAACATCAACAACACCGCCAACCCTACAGTCACATAGCGGGTACGGTTTGCCCATATACTTCGCCCACGAGTTAAACCATAAGCCAAAAATATTGCGACCTCTGGTAAATACGGCAAAACATAGCGATCGTCTTTATTAATATTCAGCGAAGATAAAAAATAAGCTCCCAGCAAATATAAACCCAACCATTTTAAGGAATCATTATGCGCTCTTGTCTCGACGCGATCCGCATCATCTCGGCGAAACTTTCCCCGCCCCCAGTAAAGTAGCAAACAAACTATAGGTACAATTAATAACAAAAACGAAACCTGGCTCGGTAATTGTTTCCAATAAACAAACCAAGACTCTAACTTGTCTAAACCCGGTTGACCTTCCGCCACCGCCGCATCAACAGTCGCCCGCTTACCAGAAGTCAGAATAATTAGCCAATTGGTACGATACCAAGGTCCAAATACCAAAACGCTAGAGACTAAACCCGCAAACAATTGTCCTAACCGTCCCCAGCGACGATGGCGCAGCAACCCACTCGCCACCCAGACCGTTGGCGTCAGTAAAAAGAACACCGCTGTTTGTTTCGCCATCAAAGCCAATCCGTAGGTGATCCCAAATCCGAGGACACTCACCCAACCTCCTTTCTGTCGCCAGACGGTCAGACACCAAAAACTCAAAGTGACAATCGCCGCCAACGGGTAATCTAGCAGGAACGCTTGGCGATATATATACAGACTAGGTAATAATTGACAGATTACCGCTGCCCATAAACCTACTTCTGCACTAAATAACGTTTTGCCCAAGCCGTAAACGGCAACGAGTAAAATTGCACTATAGAATAACATTACTAATGCTGCTTGGTCTGCACCAGTGCCAAAAATCTGCTGCGCGATCGCGCCACTAATATAAGTCAAGGGCGGAATTTTGGAAGAAAGCATCAAAAAACTTGTCCACCAATCACCATTCAGCCACTGCGGATGTTGCAAAGCTCGCCAGTAATTCAATGAACCAGTCAAATGATTGGCGATGTCCCAACCTGGAACTGAGTGATCCAAGGCAAACCACAGGCGATCGATCACTGCACCCAGCAGCCAAATGATGCCGAGAATAGATATATCTCTTAACTTATTTATCTGATTTTTTTTTACCACAGACTTCACCCTCGCCAGTCCAAGTAGACAATATCATGGACGACTGGGAATCAGATCATTAGTAGACGGCAATAAAATTCGGCAATGTTACAAATTTTTAATCATTTTCACATGAGCAATACCTGCATCTTCAAAGCGATCGCCCACCTCTTCAAATCCCAACTGTTGATACAAGCTCTTAATATACACTTGAGCATGAATAATAACGTGGGCAATCTTTTTCTCAGTAATAATATCTAAAGCCTTAGTCGTAATTTTCTTACCCAAACCATACCCTCTAGCTATTGGTAACACAGCCAACCTTTCAATTTTCGCCGTTTTCTCATCTAAATACCTGACTCTCGCTGTCCCCACCGCTTGCTGATTTAAATAAGCAATAATCTGCTCACAAGCTTCATCCTGGCCATCAAAATCTAAATCTGGGTCAACCCCTTGTTCCTCCTGAAACACCACCCGTCTAATCGTCTGAATCTCCGGTAAATCCGTAGGTAAATCAGCCAATTTAATTAGTAAATCACTCATAAGAATACTCAATTGCTATTAGACCTTAATAAATATGACATCCTACTGAAAGAAGATTGCCCAGATTTTTTTGAGAGAGTGAAAATCCTAGTTCACGGAACCTCCAGGTCAGAAAGCTATTTCTCCATCAACAACAAGCAATGGAACGCCACACTTAGTAGCCGCCTCTGCTAACCGAGTATCAAGGGTTGCCAGTGGCAATCCTAAGCGCAACGCCAACTCCAAATAAGCTGCGTCATAAGCTGCTAAACTAAAAGTCCGTCCTAGCACCAAGGTTGTACCCAACGCAAAAACATCTGTTGCCGTATCAACCTGAATTAATAGTGACTGTAATAATACAATTGCTTCCTCTGATTGCTCAGTTGTCATGCGATTACGCCGTTCAGCCACCAGTAGCACATTCGCAATCTCTAGCGACCAAATTCCCGGCACAAATGCCTCACAATCTGGCATCATTGTCAATATAGAATTAGCATAGTCATTATTTTCATCCACCAAACACCAGCTAATTGCTACAGAACAATCTAAAACAAACTGCATTAAAATCTTCGCCCATCTTCAATCATGGAGCGGATTGACGCTTTATCCAACGCAACTTCTCGTCTCAGTTGTCGCATTCTGGTAATTGCATTACTGATCGAATTTCTCGTTGTCGGCTTTCCCCAAGCATTATATCGCGCTTCGGCTTCGCTGACTGCTGCAACTGGAGGTGGTAACTGCTGTACAACTACCACCACCTCAACATTTGTATCTTTTAAATCAGTGGGCATCTGGAGAAGCAACATACCATCTGCTCCAATATGTGCTTGCAACTTCATCGTTTCCATTTCCGCCTCCAGTACAATATTCTTATAAAGTTCCTCCTGAAACACCGCCCGTCTAATCGCCTGAATCGCCGGTAAATCCGTAGGTAAATCAGCCAATTTAATTAGTAAATCAATCATCGGAATACTCAATTGCTATTATACCTAGCGAGGTGGTGCATACGAAAATTTAACTTTGACTTCAAGGCGTCTACACTCATTTGATTGATTATTGATTAAGGCTTTCTGTGATTTTTTTTTCCATAGCTGTTACATTTGCCAATTGTAACTCTAGCGCTTGCCTACGCTGACGCACTCTTTCTAATCGCTGTACTTGGGCTTCTTTGCTGAAAAATTTCTCTACCAAAGCTTCTTGTTGATCTGGAGTTAATCTTCCGATACCTGGGTCTTTATCTATTTCGTCAAGAACCTGCCACATTTTGAGCTGTTCTTGTGTTGGTGTATTATCAGTTTGACTCATGCTTTCACTAATCAAATAATTGAGTAGAACGGCGGTAAACTTGGTTAATTAGAAAGATTTCTGCTAATTCTCTTGTGAGTAACATTTCTCCTGAGCCATCAGTTTCTATGAACCCAATTTCATTGTAACGGTATTTGGCACGAGGAATAGCAAATAATTTAACAACACCACCAAATTGTTTCGATTGACTTTCTTTAACAATCTCCTCTATCAAAGAGGTCGCTGCACCTTTTCTTGTTTCCACTTGTATTTGTTCTATAACGTTCCAAGGAGCATTGGTCAGAGATTCTATAGCTATAGCTCTTAATCTTTCCCCCTCGTACTCTACTTCTATATCTGTTATTGCTGCAATAGCTTGAAGAACTTGTTTATCGTCAACTACTCCTCTCAAATCATCAATTGTTATTTCTCGCTCGCCAAACTGTATCGCATCACTTAAAAATTGTATTTTTGATACACAATCCCAAAAAGAAGAGTTACGAGTGCTTTCTCTATTTCCCTCAAAGTAAATATTTATATAATCTTGAGCTTTTAATGACCATTCATCTAAAAGACTTACAAAATCTATTGAATCTCCTAAAACATAGCTAAAAATGTTCATCTTATTTAAAAAGTACAGACATAATTAATAATATTGTACTTGGCTGATTGATAATATAATAATGTTTATTGTGTCTTCAAATATTCTTTTTTCTACCGTCCATATTCCTCAATATCTTCCCAACAAGAAAGCTCTTGCTGTTACTGCCAAAATAGAGATGGTGATGATTTCAGTAAGTAAATGCCATCTCTTCCTTTCTACTCTTGGGTCTGAAACTTCTGTGAAGTATTCTTGAAACTTACTGGTAAGTTTTATATTTCAGATTTATGTTTTTAACCCTCCCCACTGGCGGGGAGGGTTAGGCAATTATCCTTTAATCCACTCCTTCAATTGGTGCAAAACCCTGACGTTGGATATTCTCAGTCACAGTGCGCGGTTCTAAGAATTGTAATAAATAGTCAGGACCACCCGCTTTAGAACCAACACCCGATAGTTTAAAACCACCAAAAGGTTGACGACCGACAATCGCCCCGGTAATCGTGCGGTTAATGTACAAATTACCAACTTCAAAATCAGCTTGCGCCATTTGAATGTGGGAAGGAGTCCGCGAATACAGTCCACCAGTTAAGGCGTAATTAGTACCA